>NZ_JBFAZW010000004.1:45950-188876 GCF_040682015.1 Dactylosporangium sp. NPDC051485 | reverse complement strand
GACGAGCCGGACCGGGCCGGCCGCCCGGCCGCGGCCCTGCGCGACGGCGGCCAGAGGGCGGCCCGCGACGCCCTGCGGGCCGGCCCCGCCGGCGCGTCGCTGCCCGATCTGGTCGCCGCGATCACCGAGGAGTGGTCGGCGCAGACCGGCGTCGGTGTCATCCTCCACAGCGCGGGCCTGAAGGATGCCGAGGGCGATCCCGCCTCGCCGGCCGCCCTGGAGCTGTGCTGGATCCTGGGCGAGGCGCTGCGCAACGTCGCCGCGCACGCCCGGGCCGAGACGGTGGCGGTCACGCTCGGGCGCGACGGGGACGCGCTGGCCCTGGAGGTGCGCGACGACGGCGCCGGGTTCGCGGTCCCCGACAGCCTGGCCGACCTGCAGCGCGACGGGTATCACGGGATCGCCGGCATGCGCGAGCGGGCCCGCGGCTGCGGCGGGCAGCTGGACGTCTGGTCGCGGCCCGGGGGCGGGACCCGGATCACCGCGACCGTGCCCGCCGCCGTGGCCGGTGGGCCGGCCCGGCCCTCGGGGCGGATCCGGCTCATCGCCGCCGGGCTGGCTGTGGTGGTACCGGTGGCAATCGTGGCATTTCTGAACCGGCCGGACGGGCGCACGACGCCGCTGGCCGAGTCGGAGCCGCAGCTGACGCTCGATCCGCGGGCCACGCGCCGCCCGACGACCGCAGGAGCCGCCCCCGCCTCGCCCGGGCGCCCGACCTCGGCCCCATCGAGCCCGGCCGGGTCGCGCTCGGCCTCCGCCCGCCCGTCCGCGTCGGGCAGCGCCCCGGCCGCGCCCGGCCCGACCGGTGGCACCACCGCGGCGGAGGCGCGCACCTGCAAGGTCGCGTACGTCAAGCGCAGCGAGTGGGACGCCGGCTTCGTCGCCACCGTGACGCTGACCAACACCGGGTCGAGCCAGGTCACGGGCTGGTCGCTGCGCTTCGACTACGCGGCCGGGCAGAAGGTGCTGAGCTACTGGAACGCGGTCGCCTCGCAGGACGGGGTGCACGTGACGGTCGGCTCTGACGGCAACCACGCGGTGCTGGCCCCCGGCGCGGCGGTCACCTTCGGCCTGCAGGGCACCTGGAAGGGCAGCAACCCCAACCCGGTCGGATTCACCCTCAACGGGGCGCCGTGCGGCTGACCGTGCTCAGCCGTGCCGCTCCTCGTAGGCCTGGCGCGATCCGCAGACCGAGGCGCGGCTGCACGAGCAGCGCGAGCCGTCGGCGTCCATGCGGACGATGACCGAGTCGCGGGGCACGCTGTGACCCACCACGCGGCCCTCGCCGTCCGGGGTGCTCACCCGAGCCCCGACGGCGGGGGCCGTCGCCTGGAACTGCTGGTACAAGGGATGTTCGTACTTCAGGCAGCACATCAGCCGCCCGCACGCCCCGGAGATGCGCAGCGGGTTGAGCGGCAGGTCCTGGTCCTTGGCCATCCGGATGGTGACCGGCTCGAAGTCGTTGAGGAACGTGGCGCAGCACAGGTCGCGCCCGCACGAGCCGATGCCGCCCTGCACCCGGGCGGAGTCGCGGGCCGAGAGCTGGCGCAGCTCCACCCGGCAGTGCAGCGTGGCGCCCAGGTCCCGCACCAGCGAGCGGAAGTCCACCCGATGGGGTGCGGTGAAGTAGATCGTCGTGCGCGCGCCGGACCCGCCCTCGCTGTCCTGGACGTGGTCTACCGCCACGACCTTCATCGGCAGCTCGTGGTCGCGGATGAGCCTCTTGGCCGCCACCTTGGCCTCGGCCTTGCGCTTGCGCAGCAGTTCGTCGCGGCGCAGGTCGTCGTCGCCGGCCATGGCCACGAGGCGCGGGAAGCCCTCGGTCTCCTCGGTGACCCACTGGGCGGCCCAGACGCACTCGGCCACCTCGGGCCCGTCGTCGGTCGGCACCAGCACGCGGTCGCCCACCTGGGGGCGAAGGTCGCCGGGGTCGAAGTAGAACAGCCGTCCGTAGCGGTTGAAGCTCACCGCGCACAGCATGCCCATGCGGATCACAGTAACCCGGGTCACGCCGGGCGCCTATGGGTCGTCGCAGTTGACGGGAAAAGTGGGTAAAAGTCCGACTCGACACTTTTGAGCGACTGCGTAGCCTTTCCGGCGCTTTCGTCGTTACTAGTGCGGATGAGTCCGCGAACCGGGGCGTAACCCCGTCCGCGGAGGCCTCGTTGGGGGCAGCAGTGGCACGCCGTTGCACCAGGACGGGCGGCGGCCCAGCCCGTACTCCCGGTCTCGGAGGACCTCACGCCATGACGGAAGTTGCTTTCGCGCGCCCAAAAACAGCCCGGTACCTCGTCGCCCTCGCCGCCGCAGGAGTCCTCGGGGCCGTGAGCCCGGTCGCGTTGGCGGCGCCCGCGAGCGCCGCCGGGACGGTGGAGAGCGCGGGCTGCCCGGAGGGGTTCGGCGCGACGGCGGCCAGCAGCACCGTCGCCCTCGGCGGCCTCGACCTGCGCCCGCTCGGCCTGCGCCTGCTGCCCCTGCCTGAGCTGCGCGCCGCGACCGCGCACTCTGGGTTCGCCGGTGGGCCGGCCCGGGCGGCGGCCGACGCGCGGTACCTGCAGAGCAGCGGCGTGCTGCCGCCGGGCCTGATCGGGCCGAGCGCCTACCAGCAGGCCCCGCCGCCGCACGAGCAGCCGGCCACCGTGCCGGTGCAGGGCGTGAACCTCGGCGCGCTGAGCACCGGCACCGGCGGCCTGAAGGCCCACGCCACCTGGCAGGACGCGACCAAGTGCAGCGCCGCCGAGGGCCCCCGGGCCGACGCCGGCGCCAAGCTGGGCGGGCTGGCCCTGCTGCCCGGCCGCGGCGGCCGCGCCCTGCTGCGCTTCGGCGCCATCGAGAGCGGCACCAGCACCAGGGTCGGCCAGCTCGACGGCAAGGCGTCGGCCACCGCCACCGCCAACGGCGGCGTCGCCGACTTCACGCTGCTGCCCGGCTCGCCCTCGTCGATGGGCGTGCGGGTGCTCAGCGCCCCGACCCTCACCGCGACCGCCGGCCCGACCAAGAAGAACGTCGACTACAAGGCGCCCGTGCTCGAGGTGCGCATCCCGGGCCGCGACGCGGTGCGCCTGGACTCGGCCGGCTCGCACGCCGACATCGTCGTCCCCGTCGACGGCGCCGCCCGTGCCGTGGCCGAGGACCTGGCCCGCGCCGAGGCCCTGCCGATCGCCGGTGGCACCTCGCTGCTGGACCTGCTCGGCGGCGTGACGAGCGCCCTGTCCGGCACCCTCGCCGGGGTGAAGGCGGTCCCGGAGTCGCTGCTCGACTCGCTGCTGCCCGGGCTGCCGAAGCTCGGCGCCGGCGAGTCCACAGTGCACGCCACCGAGGGCTCGAACGCCGATGCCCGCCCGGCCCGGGTCGTCATCCTGCGTGTCGAACTGGGCACGGTGGAGAAGCAGACCAGCGCCACCGGCGTGTACGCGAAGGCCACCTCGATCCGCCTGAGGCTGATCGTGCGCACCACCTGGAAGTCCGGCGGCTACGGCGGCGACCAGCGCGACAACGCCACGATCCTGGACCTGGGCCTGTGCTCCCTGGAGGCCGCGGCCGCGACCCCGCGCGGCGGCTACGGCCCCGGCGGCGCGGGCGGCGGCTACGGCGGCGTGAGCGACAACGGGGACAACGGCGGCACGCTGCCGGTGACGGGCTCCCGGGCCGCCGTCATCGTCGGCGCCGGCCTGCTGCTGGTGGTCGCCGGCCGGATGTTCGTCGTGCTCTCCCGCCGCCGCGCGGCCTAGTAGACCCCTTCGCCGCCCGTGCGGCCCCTCGCGGGGCCGCCCGGGCGGTGTTCTTTGCGCGCACAAAAAAGCCGCACGGGGTGTGGTCACCCTGGCGGCGGTTGGGGCGGAGCGCGGGGGCGCTCACTCGCGCGCTGGCCGGCGGCGGAGCGAGGCGGCGTACTCCAGCGCCGTCGAGGCCATCCGCTGCGCCCCCACGATGGCCTGCTGCCAGCTCCCGCCCATGCCCGACGTGAACTCCACCTGCACCTCGCCGTCGTCGATGAGCAGGATCAGGTCCCCCTCGTCCTCGGTGATCTTCGCGTTCAGGTACCGAAGGTCGATGCCAGCGATGGGGCTCAGGGGCTCTTCCTCGACGGCCATGGGGGCGGGTCCTCTCCGGGAGGGGTGGGGTGCGGCGTTCGCGCGGCTCGCAGCAGTGGAACGAGCGCCGCACCCCGGTCATGGGTGAGCACCGGACCCGGACCGCCCAGCCCGGGCCCGGTGCCTGAAACAGATTCTAGCCTACAGGCCCTAAGGCTAGAATATCCGGGTCCAAGAGTTCTTCGTAGGGTCGGCGCCATGATCTCCCGGAGTTCCGGCTTGTCGCTGTATCGGCAGGTCGCGGACGCGATTCGGCAACAGATCATCAGCGGTGAACTACCGCCGGGGAGTCTGCTGCCCTCGGAGAAGTACCTGGCCGAGGAGCATGACGTCGGTCGCGACACCATCCGAGACGCCATGGCGCACCTGCGCAGTGAGGGTCTCGTCGAGAGCAAGCGTGGCTACCGCAGCCGCGTGCGCGCCATCCACGAGCGGGAGCGCATCTGGCTGCGCGCGGGCGAGGTGGTGACCGCCCGCATGCCCACGCCGGCCGAGCGCAAGGAGCACAGCATGCAGGAAGGCGTGCCTGTGCTCGTCGTCGGCGACAGGGCGTATCCGGCCGATCGCTACGAGTTCGGCCCGGCCGAGGAGTAGTCGAGCGTTACGGCGGCCAGGGTCGCCGTAACGCTCATCACCCCATTAATAGGTTGATGGTTGCCGCCCTCGGTACCGATGCTTGTGGCAAGCAAGTATCGACCGACGGGGGAGCCACGCGCGTGGGCAGCAACGAACTGGACGACGAGCACGCCGCCATCGGGCGGCAGGTCGGTCGCTTCATCCGGCTGTCCGAGCGTCTCTTCGCGACGCTGAAGTGGAACGAGGCCGGTCGTGGCCTCGAGCGCCCCGCCTACGTACTGCTGAGCCGGGTCGCGGTCGACGGACCGTTCCGGCTGTCGGCGCTCGCCACCGACGTCAGCCTCGATCTCTCCACGGTCAGCCGGCAGGTGGCCGCGCTGGAGAGTGCCGGGCTGGTGCGCCGCTTCCAGGACCCGTCCGACAAGCGGGCCAGCCTGGTCGAGGTCACCGACGTCGGGCGCGAGGTCTTCGCCGAGAACCGGGACCGGTGGCTGGCCATCTGGCGCGAACTGCTCGCCGAATGGGAGCCGAGGCAGCGGCAGGAGTTCGCCGCGCTCTTCACCCGGCTCAACGAGTCGATCTCCGAACGACTCCCGCAGACTGGCACAACCTTCGAAAGGGACGCTCGATGACACAGGCTCGGCCTGCCCTCGCCCACAAGCAGATTCTTCTGCTCATGGGCGGCCTGATGACCGGCATGCTGCTGGCCGCGCTCGATCAGACGATCGTGGGCACCGCGCTGCCGACGATCGTCGGTGACCTCGGCGGCATGGACCACTACTCGTGGGTCGTGACCGCGTACCTGCTCGCCTCGACCGCGTCGACGCCGCTGTACGGCAAGATCAGCGACCTGCTCGGCCGCCGCCCGGTGCTGCTGTTCGCGATCGCGACGTTCCTCGCCGGCTCGCTGCTGGCCGGCCTCTCGCAGAACATGACCGAGCTGATCGCCACCCGCGCGCTGCAGGGCATCGGCGCCGGCGGCCTCATGACGCTCGCGTTCACCATCGTGTCCGACGTCGTCGCGCCGCGGGAGCGGGCGCGGTACCAGGGCCTCTTCGGCGCGGTCTTCGGCATCTCCTCGGTCGCCGGCCCGCTGGTCGGCGGCTACTTCGCCGAGAACGACTGGCGCTGGATCTTCTACATCAACGTGCCGCTGGCCATCTTCGCGATGTTCGTCTGCGCCCGCGTGCTGCGCCTCGTGCCGCACACCCGCCGCGAGCACCGCATCGACTACCTGGGTGCCACGCTGATGGTGGCCGGCTGCAGCGCGCTGCTGCTGGCGCTGTCGTGGGGCGGCAACGAGTACGCCTGGGACTCCGCCGCCATCCTCGGCCTCTTCGCCGCCTTCGCGGTGCTGACCGTGGCCTTCGTGATCGTCGAGGGCCGCGCCCAGGAGCCGATCCTGCCGCTGCGGCTGTTCAAGCGGGCCACCTTCTCGCTGTCCAACGCGGCCACGTTCATTCTCGGCTTCGCGATGTTCGGCTCGATCATCTACGTGCCGCTGTACCTGCAGATCGTCAAGGGCGCCACCCCGACCCGCTCCGGCCTGCTGATGCTGCCGATGATGGGCGGCGTCATCATCACCTCGATCGTGGCCGGCCGGGCCATCTCCAAGCTGGGCCGCTACAAGTGGTTCCCGGTCGCGGGCACCGTGATCATGGGCGCCGGCCTGCTGCTGTTCACCAGCCTGAAGGTGCAGACGCCGCTGTGGCAGGCGTTCATCTACATGACCGTCATCGGCGTGGGCCTCGGCCTGGCCATGCAGCCGCTGATCCTGGCCGCGCAGAACTCCCTCGAACTGCGCGACATGGGCGCCGGCACCTCGGCCGCGACCTTCTTCCGCTCGCTCGGCGGCTCGGTCGGCGTGGCCGCCCTGGGCGCGGTCATGAACAACCAGCTGGCCAGCCAGATGCGCGGCGCCGGCGACGCCGTGTCGATCAACGCGCCGGCCCAGGTCCGGGCGCTGCCGCCGGCCCAGCTGCAGATGGTCGAGCACATCTTCGTCAACGCGCTGCACCCGGTGTTCCTGTCGGCCGCGGTCGTCGCGCTGGTCGGCACGCTGGTCACGCTCGCGATGCCGGACAAGGCCCTGCAGGGCGCCGCGCCCGCGCAGGCCGACCCGGAGGAGGCCGCCGCCGAGATGGAGGCGAAGGTCGCCACCTTCTGAAAACCACAGGAGGGGCCCGGCACCGCACAAAGGTGCCGGGCCTTTCGTTTTTTCAGAGCTACCGCGGCGTCCGCCGGGGTGCGGACCGTAACTCCCGTGGCCTTACCCTCCGCCGATGGTCGCGGTCCCAAAACCGCCCGTGGCTGGATATATGGGCGCAAGGAAAGTTACCCGCGAGTAGGCGCGGGGTTCCAATGTGGCACAGGGCACATTAGCGTGCACTCCATGCGCAGCACGATGATGAAGACACCCCTCCTGATCTCCCGCATTCTGCAGCACGGCAGCACCGTCCACGGCGACTCCGAGGTCGCCACCTGGACCGGTGCGGGCGCCCGCCACACCACCTACGCCGAGGTCGGCCGCCAGGCCGCCCGCCTCGCCCACGCGCTGCGCGAGCTCGGCGTGACCGGCGACGAGCGGGTCGGCACGCTGATGTGGAACAACGCCGAGCACCTCGTGGCGTACCTCGCCGTGCCGAGCATGGGCGCCGTGCTGCACACCCTCAACCTGCGCCTGTTCCCCGAGCAGCTGATCTACATCGCCAACCACGCGGAGGACCGGGTCGTCATCGTCGACTCGACGCTCATCCCGCTGCTGGCCGGCGTGCTGCCGCACCTGAGCACCGTCCGGCACATCGTGGTCTGCGGCGCCGGGGACACCGCGAAGCTGCAGAAGGACGGCGTCGAGGTGCACCGGTGGGACGAGCTGCTGCAGGGCCGGCCGGAGACGTACGAGTGGCCGGTCCTCGACGAGGACGACGCCGCCGCGCTGTGCTACACCAGCGGTACCACCGGAAACCCCAAGGGCGTCGCCTACTCCCACCGCTCGATCTACCTCCACTCGATGGAGGTGTGCATGGCGGAGAGCTTCGGCCTCGGCCCGCAGGTCCGCGACCTGTGCATCGTGCCGATGTTCCACGCGATGGCCTGGGGCCTGCCCTACGCCGCGCTCATGAGCGGCGCCTCGCTGGTGATGCCGGACCGGTTCCTGCAGGCCGAGCCGCTGGCCCGGATGATCGAGGTGGAGAAGCCGACCTTCGCCGGCGCGGTGCCCACGATCTTCACCGACCTGCTGGCGTACCTCGACGCCCACCCCACCGACACGTCCTCCCTGCGCGAGGTCGTCATCGGCGGCTCGGCCTGCCCGCCCGCGCTCATGCACGCCTTCGCCGACCGCTACGGCATCCAGGTCATCCACGCCTGGGGCATGACCGAGATGTCCCCGCTCGGCTCGGTCGCCCGGTCCCCGTACGGCGTCGAGGGCCCCGAGGCCTGGGCCTACCGCTACACCCAGGGCCGCATCCCGGCCGGCGTCGAGGGGCGCATCGTCGGGCCGCTGGGCGAGGTCATGCCCAACGACGGCAATGCGGTCGGCGAGCTGCACGTCCGCGGCCCGTGGATCACCGCGCAGTACATCGGCGAGGACGGCCCCGACCCGGACAAGTTCGACAACGGCTGGCTGCGCACCGGCGACGTCGGCACGCTCACCCCGAACGGCTACCTGACCCTCACCGACCGGGCCAAGGACGTCATCAAGTCCGGCGGCGAGTGGATCAGCTCCGTCGACCTGGAGAACGCGCTCATGGCCCACCCGGCGGTGCTCGAGGCCTGCGTGGTCGGCGTCCCCGACGACAAGTGGGGCGAGCGCCCGCTGGCCACCGTGGTGCTCAAGGAGGGCGCGAGCACCGACGCCGGCGAGCTGCGCGAGTTCCTGGCCGGCAAGGTGGCCCGCTGGCAGCTGCCGGAGCGCTGGTCGTTCATCGAGGGGGTGCCCAAGACGAGCGTCGGCAAGTTCGACAAGAAGCGCGTCCGGGCCGACTATGCGGGCGGCGCCCTGGAGGTGGTACAGATCAACGGGTGACGCGCTCGGCGAAGGTCGCCCTCTTCATCACCGCCGCCGTGGTGGTCTGCGTGGTCGCGGCGTGCGGCGTGGCCCTGGCACTCAAGGACTGGGTGCCGGGCCTCGCCGGCTGCGCGGACCCGACCAAGCCGACGAAGACCGCCGTCTTCACCGAGCCGGCCCGCGTCGAGCAGATGTACCCCCGGCTCAAGCCGATCCGGGCCGTGCACTGGCAGGAGCACGAGGCCGTCGCGCGCAGCTGCCCGCAGGTCGGCACCATGCGGTACGAGATGAACGGCATCGTCCTGGTCACCCCGGATCGCGCCGCGGACCTCGCCGCGCAGGCCCCCTCGGCGCCGCCCCAGAGCCCCGAGATCCCGGCCGACCTGCGCCCGTTCGCCCCGCCGGACCCGCACTGGCAGCCGATCGGCGAGGGCCTGCTGCTGGACCGGGCCTCGGCGACCGTCTACTTCACGCGGACTTCTTCGCCGCAGTCTTCTTCGCCGGCGCCGCCTTCTTCGCTGGGGCCTTCTTCGCCGGGGCCTTCTTGATCGGGGTCGGCTCCTCGGCGGGCTCCTCGTCCCGGGCAGCCCGCGCGCGCTTCGCCGGGGCCTTCCTAGCCGGGGCCGGCTCCTCGGCGGGCTCCTCGCCCCGAGCAGCCCGCGCCCGCTCGACCGAGGCGCGCAGCGCGGCCATCAGGTCGACCGCCGCGGCCGGGGCCTCCTCGGCCTCCTCGGGCTGGACCACCTCGCGGCCGGCCACCTTCGCGTCGATGACCTCCTGCAGGGCCTCGCGGTAGTTGTCGGTGTAGGTGGACGGGTCGAAGTCGGCGGCCATCGACTCGATCAGCGAGCCGGCCATGGCCAGCTCGGCCGGGCGGGCGGTGACGTCCTCGTCGAGGATGTCGAACTTGGCCGCGCGGATCTCGTCGGGCCACAGCATGGTGTTGAGAACCAGCACGTGGTCCCGGACGCGCAGCGTCGCCAGCTGTTCGCGCTGGCGCAGGGCGACCTTCACGATGGCGACCCGGTCGGTGTTGGTCAGCGCGTCGCGCAGCAGGGCGTAGGGCTTGGCCGCGGTCTGCTCGGGCTCCAGGTAGTACGCCTTGTTGTACAGGATCGGGTCGACCTGCTCGGTCGGCACGAACTCCAGCACCTCGATCGCCCGGCTGGAGGTCAGCGGCAGGTCGGAGAAGTCGTTGTCGGTCAGGATCACCATCTCACCGCCGCCGAGGTCGTAACCCTTGGCGATGTCGTCGTAGGCGACCTCCTCGCCGTCGACGGAGCAGACCCGCTTGTACTTGATCCGTCCGCCGTCCTCCCGGTGCACCTGGTGGAAGCGGATGTCCTTCTCCTCGGTCGCCGAATACAGCCGCACGGCGATGGAGACCAGGCCGAAGGAGACCGCGCCCTTCCAGATTGCGCGCATGAAGATCCCTTTCCGCAGCGAGTGGACCTTACTCACCAGAATCGCATCGTTTCGAGCCGTGCGCGAGGACCCCGCAGGCGAACTATGGTGTGGGCATGGCAGGGCCGCCGACACCGATGCTCGCCTCGCCCGGCTCGCTGCCCACCGGGCCGGGCTGGGCCTACGAGTTCAAGTGGGACGGCATCCGGGCGATCGCCGTGGTCAGCGGCGGTGCGACCCGGCTCTTCGCGCGCAGCGGGGCCGAGGTGACGGCCGCCTATCCGGAGCTCGCCGGGGTCGGGCGGGGGCTGGCCGACTCGGTGCTCGACGGCGAGGTGGTGGCCATGGATGAGGCCGGGCATCCGTCGTTCCAGGTCCTCGCCGAGCGCATGCACGTGCGGGAGCCGCACCGGGCGGCCCGGCTGGCCGCCGCCGTGCCGGTCACCTATCTGGTCTTCGACGTGCTGAGGGCCGAGGGTGAGGAGGTGGTGTCGCTGCCGTACCGCATCCGCCGCCAACGCCTCGAAGACCTCGCCCTGGGCGCCCGCGCGGTCGTGCCTCCCTCCTTCGACGACGGCGCGGCGACCGTGGCGGCCAGCCGGGAGAACCGGCTCGAGGGCGTGGTGGCGAAGCGGGCCGACTCGCTGTACCACCCGGGCATTCGCACCCCCGACTGGATCAAGGTGAAGCTCGAGGAGAGCGCCGAGTTCGTGGTCGGCGGCTGGCGGCCGGGCAAGCGCGCGCTGGGCGCCCTGCTGGTCGGCGTGCCGGCCGAGGACGCTCCGGGCGGCCTGACCTACCGGGGACGGGTCGGCGGCGGCATCTCCGGCGAGTCCGAGAAGTCGCTGCTGGCCGCGCTCGGCCCCCTGTCAACGAGCCAAAATCCCTTCGGCGCATCGGTACCGCGGGAGGACGCCCGCGGCGCCGTCTGGGTGCACCCGCAGCTGGTGGTCGAGGTCAAGTTCGGGCAGCGCACGCGCGACGGCCGGCTGCGCTTCCCGCGCTTCCTGCGCATCCGGCCGGACCTCACCCCGACCGAGGTGAGCGATGCCTGACCGGCTGCGGGTCGAGGTCGACGGGCGGCAGCTGGAGATCTCCAACCTCGACAAGGTGCTGTACCCGCGGGCCGGCTTCACCAAGGGCGAGGTCCTCGACTACTACACGCGGATCGCCCCGACGCTGCTGCCGTACCTCGCCGGCCGCCCGCTCACCCGCACGCGGTACCCCAACGGCGTCGACGGCGCCAGCTTCTTCGAGAAGAACGCGCCGGCCGGCACGCCGGAGTGGGTGCGCACGGTACGGCTGCCCGTCCCCGGCTCCGCCAAGGGCCGCGAGAAGATCGACTTCATCGTGGTCGAGGAGCTGGCCGCGGTGGTCTGGCTGGCCAACCTCGCCGCGCTGGAGCTGCACACCCCGCAGTGGCGGGTCGACGCCGAGGGCCGCCCCCTCGACCCCGACCAGCTCGTCGTCGACCTCGACCCGGGCCCGCCCGCCGGCCTGCCCGAGTGCTACGAGGTGGCCCTGCTGATGCGCGAGCGGCTGGCCGCCGACGGGCTGGGCTGCTGCCCCAAGACCTCCGGCAAGAAGGGCATGCAGCTGGTCGTGCCGCTGCCCGGCGACGAGCCGGCCGACGAGGTCAGCGCCTACGCCAAGGGGGTCGCCGAGGAGCTGGCCGGCCGCCACCCGCGGCTGGTCGTGGCCAGGATGGCCAAGCAGCTGCGCCCCGGCAAGGTCTTCATCGACTGGAGCCAGAACAACGCGTTCAAGACCACGGTCGCGCCCTACTCGCTGCGGGCGGGGGAGACGCCGACCGTGAGCGCCCCGCTGACCTGGGACGAGGTCGAGGCCGGCGGACTCACCGCCGCCGACCTGACCCCGTCCGTGGTCCTGGACCGCGTGGCCGAGCTGGGCGACCTGCTGCGCAACACCCGATAGCCGGGCGGCTCCCGCCTACCGCGGGCGGCTCCCGCCTACCGCAGGGCGGCCAGGAGCCGGTCCACGTGCTCCTCGGTGGTGCCGATGCCGAGGCTGGCCCGCACCGCGTGCTCCGGGGCGTGCTCCGCGCCCTTGCGCTCGGCCGCCTCGGCCAGCAGCCGGCGGGTGAGCGGGTGCGCGCAGAACAGCCCCGTCCGCACGCCGATCCCGTGCTCCCGGCCCAGGGTCACGGCCAGGTCCCCGGCGTCGCGGTCGAGCACGGCGAAGGAGACGATCCCGACCCGCTCGGCCTCGGCGGGGAAGAGCCGCAGCTCCTCGACGTGCGGCAGCTCGGCCAGCCCGGCCCGCAGCCGCGCGACCAGGGCGTGCTCGTGGCCGTTGAGCCCGTCGGCCCGCAGGGCGCGCAGCGCGGTGGCGAGCGCGACCGCGCCGAGCAGGTTCGGAGTGCCGGCCTCGTGCCGGGCCGGCCCGCTCGCCCAGCGCACCGCGTGGTCGTCGCCGACGTGAGCGCTGGCCCCGCCGCCGGCCAGGTACGGCTCGGCCGCGTCGAGCCAGTCCGCCCGGCCGGCCAGCACGCCCGCGCCGAACGGGGCGTAGAGCTTGTGGCCCGAGAACGCCACGTAGTCCGCGCCGAGGCCGGCCAGCGCGGCCGGGTCGTGCGGGGCCAGCTGGGCCGCGTCCACCGCGATCCGGGCGCCGAAGCGGTGGGCCACCTCGGCCAGCCGGGCCACCGGCCACACCTCGCCGGTCACGTTGCTCGCCGCGGTCACGCTGACGAGCGCCTGCGGGGCCCGGACGCGGGCCAGCGCGTGCTCCAGCGCCTCGACCGCCTCGTCCGGCGAGCGCGGCACGGCCAGCCGGACGGTGTCGCGCCAGGGCAGCAGGTTGGCGTGGTGCTCGGTGTCGAACGTGAGCACCCGGGTGCCCTCCGGCAGGGCCCGGGCCAGCAGGTTGAACGCGTCCGTGGTGTTGCGGGTGAAGATCACGGTGTCGCGGGCGCCGTGGCCCAGGGCATCGGCGACGGTCTCGCGGGCCTGCTCGTACTCGCGGGTGCAGCGCTGCGACAGCGCGCCCGCGCCGCGGTGCACGGAGCCGTAGTAGGGCAGCAGCTCGGCCACGGTGTCGGCGACGGCCCGCAGGCAGGGCGCGGTGGCGGCGATGTCGAGGTTGGCGAAGTCGACGGCCCGGCCGTCGGGCAGCTTGATCTCGCCGGGGGACAGCACAATAGACACGGAGAGCCCTTTCGCTCGCGCTTGCCCGGGCACACCACGTGCCGGGCCGGGTCATCACCCGGGGCACCCCGCCGCGAACGCGAGGGTTGCCGGCCAGCAAGCCGGGGCTTGTGCGCTGGCACTCATGACCTGTCATGACGGTACCGCGGATACAGTGGCCCCATGAGCGCACTCCCGCCGAGTGGGACGCCGAACTCGCCCACATCCGGCCCGCCGGACTCCCCGTCGTCGGGGGCCCCGGCATCGGAGCCGGGCGCCTGGGCCTCGCCCACCGGCGGTTCTCCCGAGCCGGTTTCCGGTCCGGCCTGGGCTTCCTCGGGCGGCGGGCCCGCGTATCCGGGTGGTGGGTCGGCCGAGCCGGTTTCGGGCCCGTCTTGGGCTGCCTCGGGTGGTGGTCCTGCGCAGCCGGGTGGTGGGCCGGCCGAGCCGGTTTCCGGTCCGTCGTGGACTGCCCCGGGCGGCGGCCCTGCGCATCCGGGTCCCGCGCAGCCGGGTGGCGGTCCCGCCGAGCCGGTCTCGGGCCCGGCGCCCTGGGGTCCGGAGGCCGCCGGCTCGGCGCCCAACCCGTGGGCCCGGCCCACCCCTGGGACGCCGATCGTGCCGCAGGTCCAGCTCGGCCAGGCCTCCGCCCCGCCCGGCGCGCCCTCGGGCTGGCCGCCGGTGCTGCCCGGGGTGGCGGTGCCCAACATCGAGGCGGCCGAGCCCAGCACCGGCCAGCAGGAGTACCCGACCGCCGCGCTCGCCCTGGCCGCCGCCCCGCCGGCCAAGCGGTCCGACCGGCGGCGGCTGTGGACGCTCATCGGGGTCATGAGCTTCATCGCCCTCTGCGGCGTGGCCGTGCTGACCTTCTTCGGCTTCAACGGCGGCTGGACGGGCCTGGTGGTGGGCGTGGCCGCCGCCGTCGTGCCGGTGCCGCTGCTGGTCAGCTGCTTCCTGTGGCTCGACCGGTACGAGCCGGAGCCGGTGAAGTACCTCATCTTCGTCTTCGGCTGGGGCGCCTGCGTGGCCACGGCGGTCGCCCTGGTGGTGAACACCGCGGGCGCCTACTTCGCCGACAGGGCCGGGCTCAGCGAGTCGCTCGTGGCGGTGCTGGTCGCGCCGCTGATCGAGGAGAGCATGAAGGCCCTCGGCCCGGTGCTGCTGATCTGGCGCCGCCCGCGGGCGTTCTCCGGCATCATCGACGGCATTGTCTACTGTGGAATGTCGGCGGCCGGCTTCGCGATGGTGGAGAACATCCTGTACCTCGGCTTCAAGGGGTACGGCGAGACGGCCCAGAAGGCCGGCGCGGCCTCGGGCGCGGCCGCGCTCGTAGGCCTGTTCATCGTGCGCATCCTGCTCAGCGGCTTCGCGCACCCCCTCTTCACGTCGATGACCGGCATCGGCCTGGGCGTCGCCTCGCGCACCTCGAGCCGGTCGGTGCGCTTCCTCGCCCCGCTCGCCGGCCTGCTGCTCGCGATGTGCCTGCACGGCTCGTGGAACCTCATGTCGGTCATCGGCTCGACGGCGACCTTCGTGCTGCTGTACGGCTACTTCGCGGTCATGATGCCGATCTTCCTGGCCATGGTGGGCTTCGCGCTGTGGCTGCGGGCCAACGAGGGCCGGCTCACCGAGCGCATCCTGGGCGAGTACGCGCGGGCCGGATGGTTCTCGCCGCCGGAGGTGGCCGCGCTGGGCACGCTCGGGCGCCGGCTCTCGGCCCGGCGCTGGGCCAAGCGGGTGGCCGGCGACGCCGGGGCCAAGGCGATGCGGGCCTTCCAGTTCGACGCCACCCGGCTCGCGCTGCTGCGCGACGGGCTCTACCGCGGCCTGGACAACGAGCCCAAACGCCGGATGGAGGCGCTGGCCGAGGAGCGGCAACTGCTCACCGCGCTGGACGCCTACCGCCAGGTGTTCGTCGGCCGCGACCCGACGGCGCCGCGGGCGGTGTGGGACGGGGCGCGGTACCACATCACCTTCCCCGACGGCGTGGTGCGGGTGCTCGACCCGCCGCCGACCCCGGTCGTGCCCGTGCCCGTCGCGGTGGCCCCGCCGCCCCCGCCGGTCTTCGCGGGACCCTACGGCTACCGCTAGGAGCGCGGTAGCCGGCTCAGCGGTAGAGGCTCAGAGGTAGAGGCCGGTCGAGTCCGGCTCGACCCGCCGGGCCGCGACCGCGTGCACGTCGCGCTCGCGCAGCAGCACGTACTCGCGGCCCTGTAGCTCCACCTCGGAGCGGTCCTCGGGGTCGAACAGCACCCGGTCCCCGGCCACGATCGAGCGCACGTTGGGCCCGACGCCGACCGCGGTCGCCCAGGACAGCCGCTTGCCGACCGACGCCGTGGCCGGGATCACGATGCCCGACACGTGCCGGCGCTCGCCCTCGGCGCCTTCGAGCCGGACCAGGACCCGGTCGTGCAGGAGCCGGATCGGCAGGGCGTCGCCCGGCGTGGTCTCTGTTGATCCGCCGGGCGTCGCGCCGGTGGACGGCTGGTATCCGGCGGTGGGTTGTGCTGTCACGGTTGCGACGCTACCGCCTGGGTGCGTGCCAACGCCGCGCGACCCGGACTACCGTGGGGCCTGGTCAATGCGCAAGCGCGTCAAGGGAGGTCGCACGTGGGCCGGTTCGACTCGGTGCGGGCAAGCCTGCGCCGCGCCTACCTTCAGCGCCTGGAGGAGGCCAGGGCCGAGCGGGCGGCCGCCGCCGTTACGGTCGAGCCGGCCCCGCCGCCCCCGCCACCCGCGCCGGAGCCCGAGGTCAACCACGCCACGACGGCCAGCCGCGACGACGCCGAGATACCGCACGGCCTGCGCGTGGCCGCCGCCTGGTCCTGGCGCCTGCTCATCCTCATCGCCGCCCTCGCGGTGCTGCTGTGGCTCGTCGGCCGCCTCCGGACCGTGCTCATCCCGCTGAGCATCGCGCTGCTGCTCTCGGCCCTGCTGGCCCCGGCGATGGGCTTCCTGCGCCGGCGCGTGAAGCTGCCCTCGTCGCTGGCCGCGTTCCTCGTCCTCGTGGCCGGCCTCGGCCTGGTGGCCGGCGTGCTGACGCTGGTGGTCAGCGAGTTCGTGAACGGCTTCCCGGCCCTGTCCGACAAGGCCTCCACCGGCGTGCGGCAGATCCAGAAGTGGCTCACCACCGGCCCGCTGCACGTCAGTGGCCGCCAGCTCGACGCCTTCTTCTCCGCCGCCACCACCTGGCTCAGCGACAACCGCGGCAGCCTCACCGACAGCGCGCTGAGCACGGCCACGGCGACCGTCGAGGTCCTGGCCCTGATGCTGCTCGTCCTGTTCGTCACGTTCTTCTTCATGCGTGACGGCAAGCGGATCTGGTACTTCCTCACCGGCATCCTGCCCACCCCGGCCCGCGGCCCGATCCGCCGGGCCGGCGAGGCCGCGTGGCGCACCCTGGTCGCCTACGTGCGGGCCACCGTGCTGGTCGCGTTCATCGACGCCCTGGGCATCGGCATGCTGCTGTTCTTCCTCGACGTCGACTTCTGGTTCCCGCTGGGCACCCTGGTCTTCCTGGGCGCCTTCGTCCCGATCGTCGGCGCCACCGTCTCCGGCGCCGTGGCGGTGCTGGTCGCCCTGGTCGACGACGGCCCGATCACCGCCCTGGTCGTGCTCATCGGGGTGATCGCGGTCCAGCAGCTGGAGGGCCACGTGCTGCAGCCGCTCATCATGGGCCGCGCGGTCTCGGTCCACCCCCTGGCGGTGATCGTGGCCATCGCGACGGGCGTGGTGCTGGCCGGCATCATCGGCGCCCTGGTCGCCGTGCCGCTGGTCGCGGTGCTGAACACGGGCATCCGCCATCTTGTCGAGCACCGCCACGAGCCGCCGCCCGACGCGGTCGTCGCCCCGGCGGACTGACGGCCGGGCTCAGTCGGTGAGGCGGACCCGGACGCGGCGGTTCGCCTTGCCCTTGCTCTCCACCTTCACCACCTGCAGGCGCCCGATCTGGGCGGTCGAGGCGACGTGCGTGCCGCCGTCGGCCTGGGTGTCCAGCCCGGTGATGTCGACGATGCGGATCTCCTGCTCGTCGGCCGGGATCAGGTTGGACTGGGTGCGGATGATGTCGGGCAGGGCCAGGGCCTCGTCGCGGCCGAGCACCTTGGTCACCACCTTGCGGTCGGCCACCACCTCGGCGTTGACCAGCGCCTCCAGGCGGGCCTTGAAGTCCGGCGGCACCTCGGGGAGGTTGAAGTCCATCCGGGCCTCGGCCGGCTCCATCGAGCCGCCGGTGACCAGCGCGCCGAAGTCGCGGAAGACCACGCCGCACAGCACGTGCAGGCCGGAGTGGGTGCGCATGAGCTTGGTGCGGCGATCGTCCTCGACCGCGCCGGTCACCTCGGTGCCCGCCGGGGGTAGCGGGTCGCCCTCGGCCGGCTGCAGGTAGAGGTCGTCGGCCTTGCGGGTGCCGACGATGCGGGTCTGCACGCCCTGCCAGAGCAGGACGCCGTGGTCCGGGGGCTGGCCGCCGCCGCCCGGGTAGAACGCCGAGCGGTCGAGCACGATGCCCTCCTCGGGGGAGGAGTGCAGCACCGTGCAGGTCCACTCGCGCAGCGTAGGGTCGGCCAGGTCGAGCCGGTACGTGCGGCCGTGATGTGTGACACCCATGGAAGCCGACTATATGCGGCGAGTCGGGCCCGCCCAGCGAAGTGAGGTCGTCATGCAATACAAGACCCGTCAGTCGCCAATCTGATACATGCCACCGGGTCGGCCGTTCGGCCAGAAACGCTCAGCCGTTCAGGAAGTCAGAGATCCGGCCGCGCAGGTCGGCCCGCTGGGTCCACAGGATGCCGGGGCGGTCGTAGACGTGCAGCTCGGCGCGGGGCAGCGCGGCCGCGAGCTGCTCGGCTACGGCGGCCGGGTGCAGCTCGTCGCCCCGGCAGCCGATCACCAGGCAGTCGGCCCGCACCGCGGCCAGGTCGGCCCGGTCTTCGATCGCGGCCTGCTCGGGCAGGTCGGCCAGGCCCGCGGCCAGGCCGTCGCGCATGAGCTGGTCGAGGCGCTGGCGCAGGAACGCCCAGACCGAGGGCGTGTTGCGCATCTGGGCCGGGATCTCCTGGGAGATCACGTCGGCCACGGCCGCGGCGTCGCCGGCCCCGATCGCCTCCAGCAGCGCGGTGATCCGCTGGTGGGCGGCGGCCGGCCGGGGCGCGTCGAGCACGGCCGGGAGGAAGAACACGGCCCGGTCGAAGCGGCCCGGGTTGTCGGCGAGCAGGCGGGTGAGCGCCCCGGCGCCGAGGCTGACGCCGAGGGCCCGGGTCGCGCCGGCCAGGTCGGCGATCGCCCGCAGGTCGCGGGCCAGATCCTCATACGTCCACGCGCCCGCCGGCGCCGCCGAATGCCCGTGCCCGCGGAACTGGAAGAAGACCTTCCGCCCGCGCACGGCGCTGCCCAGCGGGCGGGTCTCGGCGATGCCGCTGCCCAGCCCGTGTGCGAACACGGTCACGGGCGAGCCCTCGCCGGTCACCAGCTGCTCCAGCTCCACGCCGTGCGGCGTGGCGACGAGCTCGGTCGGCGGGGCCGGGATGGTCGGCCGGCCGGTCTGCGGCCCCCGGGTCACCGGCGGGCGGAACCGGTCGGGGCGCCCGTCGGGTGGGGGCGGCCAGCGGAAGTCCATTACGGGGAGCCCGTCACCAGGAGCCGTGGCCGTCGACCGCGTCGCGCAGGGCGGGCCTGATGTCGAGCAGGTACACCGCGAAGATCCCGGCCGCGATGAGCGAGAAGATGCCGAGATAGCCCAGCAGCAGGTTGGGCGAGATCGCGGTGAGCAGCTCGCCGCCGCCGATCAGGGCCAGCCAGACCGACTTGGACATGGTGCCGATCGCCGGGAATGCGTCGGTGCGCTGCACCACGCAGTGCAGGAAGGCCGCGGCCCCCAGCACCAGGACGAAGATCCACACTGCGATGGAGATGTAGTTCTCGACCTGGGCGTAGAAGATCGGGACGGCACTCACCATGCACCGAGCTTATGCCGAAGCCCCCCGGCCCGTGCGCGACGGTGCCGGAGGGCTCCCGAAAACCCGTTACTTCTTGGTGTCGGCGGCCTTCGGCGCGGCCTTCTTGGCGCTGACCTTCTTGGCCGGCGCCGAGGCGCCGGCCGGCTCCTCCGTCGCCGTGACCTCGGCCGTCACGACCTTGTCGGCCGGCTCGATCTCGACCTTGACCTGGGCGCCGCGGGCGGTGCTGACGACCTTCTCGCCCCGGGCGACGAGGCCGGTGTAGACGGCCACGGCCCGGTCCTGGGCGACCTGGGCGCTGGCCAGCAGGTTGGCCGCGTTGCGCCGGGCCACGCCGCGCAGGGTCCGCAGGTTGTCCTCCGAGACCGCGCCGGCGACCGCCGGGCGCAGCTCCTCGACCCGGGCGCGCAGGTGGGCGACCTGCTCCGGCAGCCTGCGCAGCTGCTGGTACGCCAGGTCGCCGGCCCCGGCCGCGGCGTAGAGCGGGTTGGGGATCTTGCGGGTCGTGCTCTTCGTGGTGGTGTTCACAGTCATTGCGACTCCTCGTGGGAACGTGTCGGCTCCGGCTCGGGCCCCGGCTCGGCGGCGCCGGCGCCGGCGCCGCCTTCGGGGGCCGTCACGTTCCGCGCGTTTTCCCTGCGGAACGTCTCGTAGATCTGGCTGAGCGACTGTTTCTGCGCGACCGTGAGGTCGTTGTCCGCCGCGATCGCGGCGAGCACGTCGTGCCCCTCGCGCTCCAGCAGCCCGGCCCGCAGGTACATCAGCGGGGTCGACACCCGCAGCGCGCTCGCGAGCTGGGCCAGCACCTCGGCGCTCGGTTTGCGTAGTCCGCGCTCGATCTGGCTCAGGTACGGGTTGCTCACCCCCGCCTGCTCGGCGAGCTGGCGGAGCGAGATGCGCGCGTTGCGGCGCAGGTCACGGATGAACCCACCCAGGTCGCGCGGCTCTTCGGTCACGCTTACTGACCGTAGCGCGGACTGCTAACTCTTGCAAGCAAAACGCTAGCGGTAGCTAGCGTGAACCGAATCACCACACCGAGCGAACCACGCCGACCTCGCGCCCGCCCCCGAAAACGAGAACCCGACCCGGAAGGGTCACCCCGAGCCGCCCGAACGCCGCCGCCAGCACCGGCAGCCGCGCCCGCATCCCGCCGTCGTCGACCTTCAGCGCCACCGCGCCCACCCCGGGCAGGGCCGCCGCCGCGACGCCCTCGGCGCCGCCCTTGAGCAGCAGGCCCGGGATCGCGCGCATGAGCCGGGTGTCGTCCTCGGCCGGGTCCTCGCCGGAGACCAGGTGCGGGTGGGCCCGCATGGCGTCGGCCACGGCCCGCTCGTGGCTGCCCTCCGGGGCCGCGACGAGCCGCAGGAAGGCGGCCGCGAGGCCGCGCAGCGACAGCGCGTGCAGCGGCGCCCCGCACCCGTCGACCCCGGTCGCGCCGGCCCGCTCCCCGGCCAGCTCCTCGATCGTGGCGGTCAGCCGCCGTTGCAGTGGGTGATCGGGGTCGAGGTAGGTCTCCAGGGGCCAGCCGTTGGCCTTCGCGGTGCGCAGCATCCCGGCGTGCTTGCCCGAGCAGTTCATGAACAGCGGCTGTCGGCCGTGCCCGGCCCGCACCACCTCGTCGCGGGCGTCCTCGGACAGCGGGTACTCCGCCGGGCAGCGCAGGGCGGAGACGGGGATGTCCGAGTCCGCCAGCAGCCGCAGCACGCCCTCGCGGTGGACGGCCTGCCCGCGGTGGCTGGCCGCCACGAGGGCCAGCTCGGCCTGGCTGACCGCCAGCTCGGCCCGCAGCATCCCGACCGCCTGCATGGGCTTGGCCGAGGAGCGCGGGAACACCGGCCCGAGCACGTCCCCGGCCCAGGCCGCCACCTCGCCGTCGGCGCCCAGCACCACCACCGAGCCGTGGTGGCGGCTCTCCACCACGTCGTTGCGCACCGCCTCGGCGAGGGGCTCGCCGCCGGCGTACAGGTCAGCCATTGGCGATCCCGAGCATCGCGCGGGCGTCGGCCGCGGTCATCGGGGGCCGCTGGGCGAGCCGGGCGAAGCCGCTGGCCCGGGCCACGAGCTGGGCGTTGCTCTCCACAGGCTGGCCCTTGGCGTAGGTCACCGTGTCCTCCATGCCCACCCGCAGGTGCCCGCCGGCGGCGAGGGACGCCAGCAGCACCGGCAGGGAGGTCCGCCCGATCCCGGTGGCCGAGAAGGTGGTGCCCTCGGGCAGGTCGCGCAGCGCCGCCTCGCAGGCGGCGAGCGCCGCCACGGTGCCCGGCATCCCGCCCGGCACGCCCATCACCAGGTCGACGTGGACGTGCCCGCCGGCCGGCAGCCCGTGCTTGTCCAGCAGCCGGCGCAGGGTGGCGAGCTGCCCGAGGTCGAAGATCTCGTACTCCGGCACGATCCCGCGCTCCTGCATGCGGGTGTGCAGCTCGACGATGAAGCCCCAGCGGTTGAGGAACACGTCGTCGCCGAAGTTGACCGTGCCCATGGTGCACGAGGCCATGTCCGGCTGGGCGTCGAGGACCCGCAGGCGGTCGGCCTCCGGATCGGTGACCGCGCCGCCGGTGGACAGCTGCACGATGAGCCCGGTCCCGGCCCGCAGCGCGGCGACCGCCTCCTTGAGCCGGCCGAGGTCGAGGGTCGGCTCCGCGGCGTCGTCGCGCAGGTGGACGTGGACCACGCCGGCCCCCACCGCCTCGCAGTCCCGCGCCGTGGCGACCAGCTCCTCGAGCGTCACGGGCAGCGCGGGCACGTCCGATTTGCGCGATTCCGCGCCGGTCGGAGCCACCGTGATCAACGTCGTTGTCATCACGGCGCTGATCCTGCCATGCCGAGGGTACGGCGGCCCGGGCTAGGCGTCCGGGTCGATGGCGGCGGTGGACGGGCCTACGTGCAGTACCGAATCCGGGGTCAGGTTCTGCTTCACCACCGCCAGCGCGATGGTCCCCAGCTCGTAGTGGCGGGCGGCCGTCCCCACGAAGCCGACCGGCCGGTCGCTGCCGTCCAGCGTGACCGGGGTGTGCCGGGCCGGCAGCTCGTCCGTGGTGATCCCGTCGAGGTGCAGCAGGACCAGCTTGCGCGGCGGGCGGCCCAGGTGGTGCACCCGTGCGATGGTCTCCTGGCCGCGGTAGCAGCCCTTCTCCAGGTGCACGGCCGGCCCGGTCCAGCCCACCTCGGCGGGCAGCGTCCGGTGGTCGGTCTCGAAGCCGGCCCGGGGGCGGCGGGCGGCCACCCGCAGCGCCTCGAAGGCCCAGATCCCGGCCGGCGGCAGCCCGAGCGCGTCGGTGACCTCGGGCACCGTCTGGCGGGGGACCAGCAGGTCGGCGCCGTACGCCATCCGGCGCACCCACCCGCCTCCGGCCAGCGCGGCGGCCGAGTACACCACCGTGGGCCGCGACGGCACGGAGCCGGTGGCGAACTTGGCCTCCGGCACGGGCAGCAGGTCGGGCGGCAGCAGCGGCCCGACGCCGAGGCCGACGAGGGCCTCGGCGGTCTGCGGCCCGACGATCGACAGCAGCGCCCAGTCGGCGGTCACCTCGGCCGGCTCGACCCGCATCAGGAACCGCATCCGCTCCAGGAACCCCAGCAGCCCGGGCGCGTCGCCGGTGTCGAACCAGGTGGCGGTGCCGTCGTCGGTGAGCACGGCGTGGTGCTCCACGTGCCCGTGCGGGGAGAGCACCAGCAGCTCGGAGCCGGTCATCGGGGCGAGCCCGGTGAGGTGCTGGGTGGTCAGGCTGTGCAGCCAGCCCAGCCGGTCCGCGCCCGGGATGGCGAGCACCCCGCGGTGGGAGCGGTCGACCAGCCCCGCCGCGGTGGCCAGGTTCCGCTGCTCGCGGGCCGGGTCGCCGTAGTGGGCCACGGCGCCGGCGTCGGGGTCGGTGGGGTCGAGTGCGGTGACCGGAACGGCGCTCAACATGCTTCTCCTCGGCTCGTCTGGCAGCCACCGCAGAGCCCGAACAGCGCCACGTGCCCGATGTCCAGGCGGAAGCCCCGCTCGGCCAGCAGCTCGCCGGCCAGCCCCGCCAGGGCCGGCGACGGCAGCTCCTGCACCGAGCCGCAGCCCCGGCAGACCAGGTGGGCGTGCTGGTGCTCGTCGACCGCGTGATAGGTCGGCGCGCCGTGCGACAGGTGCGCGTGCGTGATCAGCTCGAGCTCCTCGAGGAGCTCGAGCGTGCGGTACACGGTGGTGATGTTGATGCCGGCCGCCTGCTCGGCGACCGCGGCGTGGATCTGGTCCGGCGTGGCGTGCCGAAGCCGGTAGACCGCCTCCAGCACGAGCTGGCGCGGCGCGGTGAGCCGCAGCCCGCGCGACCGGAGCATCTCCGCGAGGTCCACGAGAACCAATCTATCCCGCGACGCGCTCCAGGCGCGCCGACAGGTGAGGCTGCAGCGGCTCGCCCATCGCGGCCAGATCGAAGGTGTACAGCAGGGCGCCCTCGACGATGCCGTAGAGGCGCTGCCCGCCACGGACCTCCTTGGCCGTGGCCGTGCGCCCGATGCCGTCGGTGGCCATCTGCCACTGCGTGGTGCCCCGGGCCAGGCCGGCGTAGAGCTCCACGACCCCGGTCGGCGCGGAGAGCAGGATCTCCAGCTCGTCGGTGGCCTTGCCGTCCTTCATGACCGGCCGCCACCAGCCGACCTCGCGCTGTGCGGGCCGGATCGGGTTCGCGTCCGCGTCGATGATCCACGCCCGCGACTCGTAGAACAGGAACGGCCGCCCGTCGTGGCTGAACCGGACCTCCTGCCCGAAGTGGAAGCCCTCGATCGTCGGGTAGTCACCCTGCCCGCGACCCCGCCACACCCCGACCAGCGGCAGCAGTCCCAGCAGTGCCGGATGCAGCTCCGGCCCTTGCCGCAGGTCGTGCGACTCCTCGTACGGATACTCCCCGACCGGAGCCAACCCCGCCCACGGCGGCGGCTGCACGTCAGTCACCAACGCCCCCTCGACACCCGAACCGCGACATAGATCAGGCCGCCGGCCAGCGCGCCCATGCCGGCGACCAGCAGGCTCACGAACCCGATCTCCGTAACCATTACGCGAATCCTATGCTGCCAACCATGGCTCGTTCTCTCGTCGTCAAGGCAACCGCTGGATCGGACGCCCCGGAGCGCTGCTCGCAGGCCTTCACCGTGGCCGCGACGGCCGTGGCGGGCGGCGTGCCCACCTCGCTGTGGCTGACCGGGGACTCGGCGTGGTTCGCGCTGCCGGGCCGCGCCGCGGAGTTCGCGCTGCCGCACGCGGCCCCGCTGGAGGACCTGCTGGAGGCGATCCTGGCCGGCGGCACGGTGACCGTCTGCACACAGTGCGCGGCGCGCCGGGGCATCGGCCCGGACGACGTCATCCCCGGGATCCGGATCGCGGGAGCGGCGACATTCGTCGAGGAAGCCCTGCAGGACGACGCGCAGGCGCTCGTCTATTAGCGGCGCGCTAGCAGCCCGTTGTCGAGCTGATCACCAGGGAGTCGTTCTCCACGCGCAGGGCCAGGCCGGCCGCTCCCGCGCGGTACGCGAACACCCTCGGCTCGTCGAGCACGACCGCCGGGGCGGGCACGGTCGTGCGGGCCGCGGCGCCGTCGCCCGAGGTGACCGCCTCGACGGTCCACAGGGCGCCCCCGGACGAGCAGGTGAGCCGGTGCGTGCGCCACTGCGAGGCCTCCTTGCCCAGCGTGTCCAGCACGGCCTGGACCGGCGCGCGGCTGGCGTGCTCGGCCGGCGGGGTGGCCTCCGCGACGGGCGCGTCCTGCGGCCGGCAGCCGGTGTCGGCGGTGAAGCGCAGCTGGCCGGGCGAGGGGACGCTGCCGCGGACCGCGACGAAGTTGCCCGCGTCGGCGCTGAGCAGGTCCGTCGGGCCGTTGTGGACCACCTCGGCCTTGAACGCCGCCGGCAGCCCCGCCTTGACGTGGTCGAGGGTGGCGCCTTCGGTGCTTTTCTTGACGTACACGGTGAGATCGCGGACGAACCGCGTGCCCTCCCGGGCCGAGGTCACCCGGCAGCTCGCCTCCGTGCGCCGGTAGCCGCCCAGCACCGCGACCGTGCCCGCCGGGTCGAGGGTCGCGTAGATCTGCCCCAGCGCGCCGTCCACGGTCGGCAGGGCGTCGGCGATCGTGGTCTGCTCGCGGGCCGTCGGTCGCTCGTTGGCCTGCGACCACAGCGCGAACCCGGCCACGGCCGCGGCCCAGGCGACGACTCCGGTGACGATCCAGCGGCGCTTCACGGCCGCCATCCTCCCAGCCGCAAAGCGTGACGCCGCCCGCCGGGGTTGGGCCCGGCGAACGGCGTCACGTTTGTGCTGGCAAAGCTTTTTGCGGGCGTGGGCCAGCAGGCTTCCCCGTCAGCCGACGGAGACGGGGACCTCGTTGATGCCGCGGTCGGCGGCCACGGTGGCGTCGCCGTTGCCCTTGCTGGACAGAGCGCGCAGCGTCCAGTTGCCCGGCGCGGCGAAGAACCGGAACTGCCCGGCCGCCGAGGTGACGACCTCGGCGGTGAACTCGCCGGTCGAGTCGAGCAGGCGCACGAAGGCGCCCTCGACCGGGCCGTCGCCGGAGCTGACGATGCCGGTGATGACGGTTTCCTTGGCGACGTCGACGCTCGCCGGGATCGGCGCGCTCTGGTCGGGGGCGGCGCAGCTGTCAGTGGTGCTCATATCGAATTCCCTAGCTCTCTCAGGCCTGGCCGGGCTCGTCGCCCAGCGCCACCGGCACGCCGACCAGCGAGCCGTACTCGGTCCACGAACCGTCGTAGTTGCGCACGTCGTCGTGGCCGAGGATCTCCTTCAGCACGAACCAGCTGTGCGAGGAGCGCTCGCCGATGCGGCAGTACGCGATGGTCGGCTTGTCGTTGTCGAGGCCGGCCGCGCCGTAGATCTCGCGCAGGTCGTCATCCGACTTGAACGTGCCGTCCTCGTTCGCGGCCTTGCTCCACGGCACCGAGATCGCGGTCGGGATGTGGCCCGGGCGCTGCGACTGCTCCTGCGGGAGGTGGGCCGGGGCGAGAAGGCGACCGGCGAACTCGTCGGGGGAGCGCACGTCGACCAGGTTGTAGGAGCCGATGGACTTGATCACGTCGTCGCGGAAGGCGCGGATCGACAGGTCCTGGTCGTGCACCGCGGTGTAGGTGGTGGCCGGGCGGTTGACCTCGTCCTTGTTCAGCGGGCGGGCGTCGAGCTCCCACTTCTTGCGGCCGCCGTCGAGCAGCTTGACGTCGCCGTGGCCGTAGAGCTTGAAGTACCAGTACGCATACGCCGCGAACCAGTTGTTGTTGCCGCCGTAGAGCACGACGATGTCGTCGTTGCCGATGCCCTTGCTGGACAGCAGCGCCTCGAACTGCTCCTTGTTGACGAAGTCCCGGCGGACCTGGTCCTGCAGCTCGGTCTTCCAGTTGATCTTGACGGCGCCGGGGATGTGGCCGCCGTCGTAGGCGGTGGTGTCCTCGTCGACCTCGACGAACACGAGGCCTGGCGTCTCGAGGTTCTGCTCGGCCCAGTCGGCCGTGACCAGGGCGGATTCGCGACTCATGGGTGTTCTCTCTCCCAGGAACGAAAGGTTTGTGGGTTCGAGTCGCCACACGGGTAGGAAGCCGCGCGCGACCCGAGGGGGACGGATCACGGTTTCGGCGATGGGTCTGTGGAAAGCCTGCGGACGGGTTGCTCGCCGGCCAGACCCACCGGTCTGGGGCGCCGCTGCCTCGAGCCGTTACAGGAGCACGCTGCAGGGCCGCACCATCAAGGGCGGCAACACAGGCAGGTGGCCACGCGGCACAGGTCGACCGCGCGCCGTCTGGTGAGCAGCATGCTCATGGTCTGGCAGCCTAGCATCGCCGAGCGTGTCCGCCCAGCGTCCGCTGGGTCACTGCCCGGTCAGCTTGACGTCCGCGGCCGAAGCGGTGATCAGGAGTCCGGCGTCGGTGGTCGTGACGGAGTTGACCACGAGGTTGTACGGCAGCCCCGGCAGCTTGACCGTGACCTGCAACCGGTTCTGGTACTGCTTGATGGCCTGGTTGACCTGCGCCGGCAGGTTTCCCTTGTCGGTCGTGACGGACTCGAGCTTGAGCCGCACCTTCCCCGTCTCCACGATCATGCTGCCCGTGGCGACGAGCGTCACGCTGAGTCCCTGGAACGTCAGCGGCGCCCGCATCTCGATCTTATTGTTGACCACCTTGAGGTCCACCTGCGAGGGGTCGATCGAGGCGGGCAGCCCCGCCACCTCGAGCAGCGGCCGCACGTTCTCCCAGCTCATGGTCGCGTTCCCGGACACCACGCCGGCCGTGACGTCGCCCTTGCCGTTGATCAGATCCATCGCGTCGGCCTTGACCGAGCGGGCATCCACGGTGAGGGTGTCGAGCTTGACGCTGTTCACCTGGGGCTTGTCGAGCTTGATGGTGATGTCCCGGTACTCGCCCGCGATCACCTGCGTCAGGAACGGGAACCCGGTGACCTTGACGTCGGGCTCGCCCTGGTACGTCACGTCGTTGGCGGCCAGCTGTGCCTTGGTCTCCTTCGTGATCCGGTCCTCCGCCACCCCGACCGCGATCCGGTCGACGACGGCGAGCACCCCGATCAGAATGATCGCCAGCACGGCCAGCGTAATACCGATCTTGGCCCCTCGCGTCGCCGCCACTGCGCCCCCTCCGGTTCCGAATTCCAGCCCGTCTACCCATGCACGAGGATTTCGTACCCCCACCACCGAGGCGACCCTCGCCCCCAACTTTGGCGCGAATCCGCGAGGGGCGCGCTCAGAGGATGAGGAGGGTGCTCGCGACGTACGCGGCCGGAGCGGCGAAGGCGAACGCGCCGATCGGGCCCTGGATGTGCCGGGCCAGCCACAGGGCCGGCTCGTCGCCGTCGATGATCCGGCTGGCCTCGGCGTAGCCCACCGACAGGTCGACCATCACCGCGACGATGGCGGTGGCCAGGCCGGCCAGGGCGCTCGGCAGGGGGCTCAGGCCGGCCAGGTAGTGGCCGATGGTCCCGGCGGCCGCGGTGCCCATCATGGCGCCCAGAACCACGCCGGCGCCGCCGCGCGGGACCTGGGGCGCGATGCGGGGCAGCGGGGCCACGGCGTCGGTGAACCGGGCGATGAACAGGGCCAGGCCGGCGGCGGCCAGGCAGGCGACGATGGCCTGGGTGCCGTGCGGGATGCGGCCCAGCACGATCAGGCTGGCGAAGGAGACCACGCCCAGGGTGACGATCAGCGACGAGCCCAGCGACTCGGTGACCCGCTGGCGGCCGGCCGGGCGGGTCAGCTGGCCGACGACGCCGATGATGAAGCCGCCGGCGGTGACGTACGCCAGCGGGGCCAGCGTCGCCTCGTGGGTCAGCACCGCGGCGGCGTCGGTCCCGATGGCCACGGCGATGCCCACGGCGCCCACGACGCGCGGGGCCGGCGGGCGGCTGGCGATCGTCCAGACGGCGACGAAGAGGGCCTGGACGCCGAACATGACCACGGCGTAGGACTCGTGTCGCGTCTGGGCGCCGACGATCAGGGCGATGGCGACCAGGGCGGCGAAGCCTGCCACGCCGGCGGAGACCAGCCGGCGGACCTTCGGCAGCGGGGCGCCGGGCTCGCCGTCGTCCCGCGGATCACCCGGCCGGGGCTCACCGTCTGGGTGGGGGTCGTCGGGGTGGGGTCCGTCAGGGTGGGGGAGGCCGGCGGTCTCGTCGGGGGTGGCGCCCGCGCGGCCGCGCCGGTCGCGCCGGTCGCGCCGGCGGGGGGCCGGCTCGGCGGCCGGGGGCCAGGCGCCGGAGTCCTCGGCGGGCGACGGGGTTGCGGGCACGCTCCGATCGTGCCAGAACCGGACGGTAACGGGCTCGCCGGGGAGCGCCCGCCCGCGTGGGCGCGTTGTCCAGGGGGCGTTTTCCATAGCACGTTGCCGGAAACGGTAGGGTGTGGCTCACCCAACTGTCTCGAACTGCGGTTCGACCGGTCGCAAAACGTGAAGACTCCGATAGTCTCGAAGCGGGATAGACCCACTGCCTCCCGCCAGAGTTGCCGGGGACGATATCGAGCCGCCGCCCTGCCGAGGGGCGCCACAGCGCCCGTCCCGATAGGCGCGCCGCGGCCACGGAGGTGACTCGTGGAGATTCTGCTGCTGACCGCGGCCCCAGCGGGGCAGGTAGTCCTCCCGGGACTCGACCTGCTGCCCCACACGGTGCGCACCGCTCCCCGTGACGTCCGGACCCTGGTGAGCGGACCCAGCCCCGACGCCGTCGTCGTCGACGCCCGCACCGAGCTGGCCGACGCCCGCGCGACGTGCCGGATGCTGCACGCCACCGGGCTGGGTGTCCCGCTGCTCGCCGTGGTCACCGAGGCCGGGCTCGTCGCGCTGCACGCCGACTGGGGCCTCGACGACGTCATCCTCGCCACCGCCGGGCCGGCCGAGATCGAGGCGCGGCTGCGCCTCGCCGTCGGGCGCCTGAACTCCGCCGCGGCGGCCAGCGGCGGCATGATCAAGGCGGGCGAGCTCACCATCGACCCGGACACCTACGCCGCGAAGCTCAAGGGCCGCCCGCTCGACCTCACCTACAAGGAGTTCGAGCTGCTGAAGTTCCTGGCCCAGCACCCGGGCCGGGTGTTCACCCGCGACCAGCTGCTGCGCGAGGTGTGGGGCTACGACTACTTCGGCGGCACCCGGACGGTCGACGTCCACGTGCGGCGGCTGCGGGCCAAGCTCGGCTCCGAGTACGAGTCGATGATCGGCACCGTGCGGCAGGTCGGCTACAAGTTCGTCGTCCCGCCCGCCCGCCCGCTCCCCGACTCCGAGCCGGTCCGGGTCTGAGGCCCGGCGTAAGGCCCCGATCGGGTTCAGGGCCTAACCTGGTCGCATGATCCCTCCGTCTGCGGTCCGCCGCGCCGATCACCTTTCCCCGGACGAGGTCGAGCAGGTGCTCACCCTGATGCGGGCGGCCGGTGACACCGATGGCGCGCTGCCGCTGTCCGAGCACGTCGTGCTGCACGTCCGGCACGGGGGCGAGGCTCTCGCGGTACACCTGCTGGCTCTTGACCCTGCGAGCCACCAGATCGTCGGCTATGCGCACGTCGACACCACCGACTCGGTCGAGGGTGCCTCGGCGGAGCTCGTCGTGCACCCGCTGCACCGCCGCCGCGGGCTGGGCCGCGCCCTCGTCACGGAGGCGATGGCGGTTGCCGACGAGCGGGCCGGCGGCCGGCTGCGGCTGTGGGCGCACGGCGACCACCCGTCCGCCTCGGCGCTGGCCATCCGGCTCGGCTTCGACCGCGTTCGGGTGCTGCTGCAGCTGCGGCGCTCGCTCCTCGCGCCGCTGGACGAGGTCGCACTGCCCGACGGCCTGCGCCTGCGCGCGTTCCGGCCGGGGGAGGACGACGAGGCCTGGCTCGCGCTGAACTCGGCCGCCTTCGCCGAGCACCCCGAGCAGGGCAAGTGGACGCTGGAGGACCTGCGGGTGCGGCTGCGCGAGCCGTGGTTCGAGGCGGCCGGGTTCCTGCTGGCCGAGGACGAGGACGGCCGGCTGCTCGGCTTCCACTGGACGAAGGTCCACGGGGAGGAGCACACCGACCCGCACGACGGCGAGGAGTCGCACGCCCAGGAGCCGATCGGCGAGGTGTACATCCTCGGGGTGGACCCGCAGGCCCAGGCGAGGAAGCTCGGCCGGGCGCTGACCCTCGCCGGCCTGTGGCACCTGCGCAACCGGGGGCTGGCTCAGGTCATGCTGTACGTCGACGAGAGCAACACCAGGGCGGTCGCGCTCTACCAGGGGCTCGGGTTCGTCCGGTGGTCGAATGACGTATCGTTTCAGCGCAATTTGTGACGGCGGTCGCGGATAAAACGGACACCATGCATCACCGCTGGGCAGTTCACCCAATGGCCAACTCGCCTCCGACCAGGCGTCACGTCCAGCCCGATACCTGTTCACCCCTCGTTCACTCGCCTCCGGAGGCGTGGTTACCTCACCCTCATAGCGTCCCTTCAAGTCGACGACCTGCGTCGGCCTTCCCGACACCTCCCCAGGCAACGGAAGTCGGTCTACCCCCCCGACGAAGGGACCGCAGTGAACCTCAAGCGGCACGGCATTATCGCCGGCATCGCGCTCACCGCGACGCTCGCGCTCGCCGCGTGCGGCTCGGACAACAACGAACCCTCCACTCCGTCCACGGGCGGTCCCAGCGGCGGCACCGCCGCGGGCCCGACGTGTGCGAGCGGCTCACTTACAGCTCAGGGCTCCACCGCGCAGGCCAACGCCATGGCCGAGTGGGTCAAGGCCTACCAGCAGAAGTGCAGCGGTGCCCAGATCAACTACCAGGGCACCGCGTCCGGCGCCGGCATCACCGCGTTCCAGGGCGGCACGGCCGACTTCGCCGGCTCCGACTCTGCGCTCAAGGACGGCGAAGAGGTCACCAAGGCCAACGCCCGCTGCACCGGCGGCGCGGCCCTGAACCTGCCGATGGTCACCGGTCCGATCGCGATTGCCTACAACCTCGAGGGCGTCAAGGACCTGCAGCTCAAGCCGGACACGCTGGCCAAGATCTTCTCGGGTGCGGTCAAGACCTGGGACGACGCCGCCATCAAGGCCGACAACCCGAACGCGACCCTCCCGGCGACCCCGATCCTCGCCGTGCACCGCGGTGACTCGTCGGGCACCACCGACAACTTCACCAAGTACCTGAGCGCCACCGCGCCGAGCGCGTGGACCTTCGGTAACGACAAGGTGTGGAAGGCCCCGGGCGGCCAGGGCGAGCAGAAGTCGGACGGCGTTGCCGGCGCGATCAAGCGCTCCGCCGGTGCCATCGGCTACGTCGAGCTCTCCTTCGCCAAGACCAACTCGCTGGCCACGGCCAAGGTGCAGAACGGCGCCGGTGAGTTCACCGCGCTGACCGGCGCGTCGGCCGGCAAGACCATCGAGGGCGCGAAGATCACCGGCACCGGTGACGACCTCAAGCTGTCGATCGACTACAAGACCACCACGGCGGGCGCGTACCCGATCGTCCTGGTCACCTACGAGATCGTCTGCAGCAAGGGCAACCAGGCCGACAAGCTGCCGCTGCTGAAGGGCTTCCTGGGCTACACGGTCAGCACCGACGGCCAGGCGACCCTCGAGAAGCTGGGCTACGCCCCGCTGCCCGAGACGGTCCGCGCGAAGGTCGAAGCCTCGATCAAGAACCTGGCCTGACAGGAACATCGTTGAGCCAGCAGACTCAGCCCGCCACCTCCGCCGGTTCGACCGGCGGAGGTGGCGGTCTTCCGCCACGTAAGCGTTTCAGCGGGGACATGGTCTTCCGCTGGGCCGCGACCGCGTCCGGCTCGATGGTGCTCGTCATCATCGCGGCCATCGCCGCCTTCCTGATCGTCAAGGCCATCCCGGCGATCCAGAAGGACGACTCGAACTTCTTCACCACCAAGGAGTGGTTCACCGACGGCGACCATCCGAAGTTCGGCATCGCGGCGACGGCGTTCGGCACGGTGCTGACCGCGGCGATCGCCCTGCTGCTGTCGGTGCCGGTGGCGCTGGGCATCGCGCTGTGCCTCTCGCACTACGCGCACCGCCGGGTCGCCAGCATCCTGGGCTTCGTGATCGACCTGCTGGCGGCCGTGCCGAGCGTGGTGTTCGGCCTCTGGGGCCGGGACTACTTCTTCGACCCGATCACCAACCTGTCGAAGTGGCTGCACGACGTGGCCGGCTGGCTGCCGATCTTCGGCAGCGAGGGCCCGTACGGCAAGGGCATCCTGCTGGGCTCGATCGTGCTGGCGATCATGATCCTGCCGATCGTCACCTCGCTGTCCCGCGAGGTGTTCCTGCAGACGCCGCCGGAGAACCAGGAGGCGGCCCTCGCCCTCGGCTCGACCAAGTGGGAGATGATCCGCACCGCGGTGCTGCCCTACGGCCGCGCCGGCATCATCGCCTCCGTCATGCTCGGCCTCGGCCGCGCGCTCGGCGAGACGATCGCGCTGGCACTCACCCTGGGCGCCGTGTTCAAGATCGACTTCGACCTGCTCGGCTCGAACGGCGTGACGATCGCCTCCAACATCGCCAGCCGGTTCGGCGAGGCCAACGAGTTCGGCCGGAGCGCCCTCATCGCCTCCGGTCTCGTGCTGTTCACCATCACGCTCGTCGTCAACATGGCCGCTCGCGCGATCATCTACCGGCGTCGTGAGTTCGTGGGAGGCTCTGCGTAATGGCCGTCGATTCCCCCGCGCGCACCCTGGGCGTGTCCGACGCGTCCCAGCTGCGGACCAAGACGCTGCCGACGTGGTCGCCCTGGGCGGTCGCGGTGGCGGCGATCGCCGTGTCGTTCGTGCTGATCAAGCTCACCGGCGCGGGCGGCTTCGTCCTCACCGGTGTCGTCGCGGCGGTGCTCTTCGTGCTCTTCATGGGCCTCGCGGCGACCATCGTGGAAGGCGGGCGCTCGGCCCGCAACCGCATGGCCACGGTGCTGATCTACGGCACGTTCATCCTGGCGCTGCTGCCGCTGCTGTCGGTGGTCTGGGTGCTGATCAGCAAGGGTAGCGCCCGGCTGGACGGGGACTTCTTCAACGCGTCGATGAACAACATCGGCCCGTTCGACTCCAACGGCGGCGCGTACCACGCGATCATCGGCACCCTTGAGCAGGCCGGCATCGCGACGCTCATCACGGTGCCGCTGGGCATCCTCGGCGCGGTCTACATCGTGGAGTACGGCCGCGGCTGGCTCGCCGGCGCGATCCGCTTCTTCGTCGACGTCATGACCGGTATCCCGTCGATCGTCGCGGGCCTGTTCATCCTGTCGTTCTGGGTGTTCACGATCACGCCGCTGTACAGCTCCGACGGCCACCCGCACTACTCGGGCCTCGCCGCGGGCCTGGCGCTCAGCGTGCTCATGCTCCCGACCGTGGTCCGCTCGAGCGAGGAGATGCTGCGGCTGGTGCCGACGGCGTTGCGGGAGGGCTCCTACGCGCTCGGCGTGCCCAAGTGGAAGACGATCACCAGCATCGTGCTGCCGACGGCCGGCCCCGGCATCGTCACGGGTGTCATGCTCGCGGTGGCGCGTGCCTGTGGTGAGACGGCTCCCGTCCTGCTCGTCGCCGGCGGTGCCGACGCGATCAACTTCAACCTGTTCGACGGCAACCAGTCGTCGCTGTCGCTGTTCGTGTACCAGCAGGCCGGTGTCGCCTCGGAGTTCGCTCCCGGGCGGACCTGGACTGCGGCCCTCACCCTGGTCGTGCTGGTGCTGGCCCTCACCGTCGCGGCGAAGCTGCTGGCCCGCCGTAACAAGCTCGCCCGATAACACTGGAGCCCCCCATGGCGAAACGGATCGAAGCCCACGGCGTCACGTCGTACTACGGCTCGTTCAAAGCGATCGACGGCGTCTCGATGACCATCGAGCCGAAGTCGGTCACCGCGCTGATCGGCCCGTCGGGCTGCGGCAAGTCCACGTTCCTGCGGTCCATCAACCGGATGCACGAGGTGCTGCCCAACGCGCGGATCGAGGGCAGGCTCCTCATCGACGGGCAGAATGTCTACGACCGCGACGTCGACGTCACGGCCGTGCGCCGGATGATCGGCATGGTCTTCCAGCGCCCCAACCCGTTCCCCACGATGTCGATCTTCGAGAACGTCGTCGCCGGCCTCAAGCTCAACGGCATCAAGAAGAAGTCGGTCCTCGAAGAGGTTGCGGAGAAGGCGCTGCGCAGCGCGAACCTCTGGAACGAGGTCAAGGACCGGCTGGGCCGCCCCGGCGCGGGCCTGTCCGGCGGTCAGCAGCAGCGGCTGTGCATCGCCCGGACGATCGCCGTCGAGCCGCAGGTCGTCCTCATGGACGAGCCGTGCTCCGCCCTCGACCCGATCTCGACGCTGGCGATCGAGGACCTGATCACCGAGCTGAAGAACCAGTACACGATCGTGATCGTCACGCACAACATGCAGCAGGCGGCCCGCGTCTCGGACCGCACCGGGTTCTTCTCGATCGACAAGACCGGTGAGCCGGGCCGGCTCATCGAGTACGACGACACCGCCAAGATCTTCACCAACCCCTCGGTGAAGAAGACCGAGGACTACATCACGGGCCGCTTCGGCTAGAGCCGGATTTCAAGCGGTGGGGCGGATGGCGTCGGCCGGATTGCGGGCCGGCGCCGCCGCCAGGACCGCCGTGATGCTGCCCGCCTCCGCGAGATCCATCAGGGTGACCCGCGTCGGGGGCAGCATCGTGTAGCGCCCGTCGGCGGCGTCGCCCGGTGCGCACCAGACGGTCTCGTCGGCCTCGCCGCCCACGTCCCGGGTCACCTGGCCGCCCGGCAGCCGGGCCAGGAAGAAGTACGTGTCGAAGCGCCGGGGCTCGAACTCCGGCGTGATCCAGCGCGACCACGGCACGAGCAGGTCGCTGTGCAGCACCAGCCCGCGCGCGTTCAGGAACTCGGCGAAGCCCAGCTCCCGCGCGATGAGCGCCAGCCGCGCCGCCTCCCACTCCGCCCCGCTCACGTCGCCGACGACCGTCTCGGGGCCGGGCCCGGCCAGCAGTACGCCGGACTCCTCGAACACCTCGCGGACCGCCGCGCAGACGATGGAGCGGGCGATCGCCTCGTCGACCCCCAGCCGCGCCGCCCACTCCTGCGGGGACGGCCCGGCCCAGGCCGGGTGCACGGCCGAGTCGCGCGGGTCGACGCCGCCGCCCGGGAAGGCGTACATCGAGGCGGCGAACGCCATCGTCGCCACCCGCCGGATCAGGTAGGCCTGCAGGCCGGCCCCGGGCGGTTCGCGCAGCAGCACGACGGTGCTGGCCAGTCGCGGCTCGACGGGCACGCCGCCCTCCGCGGCGAAGCGCCGGGCCTGCTCGGCCAGTGCGGGCGGCAGCGGAATCTCGGGCATGGGCTCACGTTACGGTGTCGCCTCGTGGCCGGGCCGGCCGTGGGTGCGGCGGCGCTCCTTCATCTCGGCCTCGAACAGGTGGCGGCGGCCGCCGGCGAACCGCTCGCGGGCCTCGCGGTCGAGCTCGCGAAACAGCGCGTAGTACCCGTCGTCGAACTCCTCCACCAGCTGGAAGGTCCACCGCCCGGCGACCACGTTGCACCCGATCAGCTCGCGTTCGACCCGGTCGGCGAACTCGCCGTGCCCGGCCGCGCGCAGCAGGGCCACGGCGTCGTCGAGCATGAGGTCGGCGTGGCCGATGAGCTGGTGGAGGTCGTACAGGCGGCCGCGGGCCCGCTCGACGGTCTCCAGGGCCTCGCTGAGCTTGCCCAGCGCCTCGACCGTCCCGTCGCAGACGCCGGCCGGGCGGGTGTGTGCCGCGTCCGGGCCGTTCGCGTGCTCGTCGCTCATGGGCTTACTGGTACCCACCTAAGCTACGGCCATGAGTGATCGCATCCGTTGGGGCATCCTGTCGACCGGCGCCATCGCCGCCACCTTCGCCGAGGACCTCCGGTTGCTGCCGGACGCGGAGCTGGCCGCGGTCGGCTCCCGCACCGCCGAGTCGGCCGAGCGCTTCGCCGCCGCCCACGGCGTGGCCCGGGCCCACGGCTCGTGGCGGGCCCTGGTCGAGGACCCGGAGGTCGACGCGATCTACGTGGCCACCCCGCACAGCGCGCACTACGAGGCGGCCCTGCTGGCGCTGCGGGCCGGCAAGGCGACCCTGTGCGAGAAGCCCTTCACGCTCGCTGTGCCCGAGTCGGAGGCGCTGGTGGCGGCGGCCCGCGAGGGCGGAGTGTTCCTCATGGAGGCCATGTGGATGCGCTGCATCCCGGCGATCCGGCGGATGGCCGAGGTGGTCCGCGACGGCGCGATCGGCGACGTGATCTCGGTGCACGCCGACTTCGGCATCCAGGGGCCCTTCCCGGAGACGTCCCGGCTGCGCGACCGGCGGCTCGGCGGCGGCGCGCTCTACGACGTGGGCATCTACCCGGTGACCTTCGCGCACCTGTTCCTGGGCGCGCCGAGCAGCGTGCAGGCATGGGCCCGGATGAGCGCCGGCGGTGTGGACGAGAACACCGGCATGCTGTTCGGCTACGACGGCGGCGGGGTGGCCGCGCTGAGCTGCTCGCTGCTCGGCGACTCGGCCCGGCGGGGCGTGGTCACCGGGACGCTCGGGCGCATCGAGGTCGAGCGCGACTTCTTCCACCCGCACGGCTTCACGCTGTGGCGGGGCGCCGACGCGGAGGCGTTCGACCTGGCCTACGAGGGGCACGGCTACCAGTTCGAGGCGGCCGAGGTGCATCGCTGCCTGCGTGAAGGGCTGCTGGAGAGCCCGCTGGTGCCGCTGGCCGAGACCCTGGACATTCTGCGCGTTCTGTCCTCGGTGTCCGGAATTATCGGACTTGACTATTCGAGCTGAAAGCTGAAGCGGGGCGGACACACGGTGTCCCCGTCGCTACTGTGCGCCGTATGGTGCAGCTGATCCGGGCCGACCCGGACGCGTTGATCAAACTGGCCGACGCCTGCCTGACGGCCGCCGACGACCTCGGCGCGCACTACCGCACGCGGTTCGGCGAGCTGTCGCCGCCGGCGGCCGCCTTCGGCACGCTGGCGGCCTCGCGCAGCGCGGCCCGGCTGGCCGCGGCGCTGCAGCTGGACGCCCAGGCCGCGATCCGCACCCACGTGCAGGTTCTGGAGGGCGACGCCGACCGGCTGGTGCAGGCGGCCTTCGCCTACGCCGAGGCCGACGACCTCGCCCGCGAAGGCCTCGGCGGGTCCCGCCGGGCCGCGGCGTGAGGGGCCCGGCGATGACCAATCGCGACTTCGGCTGGGACCGGTCGTGACCGCCGCGATGGCCGACGTGGTCGTGGACGACGTCTGGGACGTCGCCGCGCGCCCGGATGTGCTGGAGCGGGCGGCGCAGGCCTGGCGGGCCGTCGGGGCCGACGTGCGGTCCGCCGTCGAGGTGCTCGAGCGTGCGGCCGCGCCGGTGGTCGGCGGCGAGTGGGAGGGCGACGCGGCCGAGGACTACCGGGCGCACCACAGGAGGTACCTCGAGAGCGCCGACCGGCTGGCGCAGGCGACCGGCGACACCGCGGCCGCGCTCGACGGGCTGGCGGCCGTGCTGCGCGGTGCCCAGGACCGGCTCGACCAGGCGTGGGCGCGCATCGCCGGGCTGGTCGAGCACCGGCGCCGGGGCGGCGTGGTGACCTTCCGGCCGGCCGACGCGGGCCAGGCCGACGCGGTCCAGGCGGCGGTGCAGCACGCCGCGGCGCTGCGGTCCGACGCCGAGCGCCTGCTCGACGACCAGGGCGCGGCGCTGGGCCGGGCCCGGGCGGCCTGGCAGCTGCTCGGCGCCGAGTGGGCCGCGGTGGCCAGCGAGATGATCCCGGCCTGGGTCCCGCCGCCGGCCCCGGCCGGGGTGCGCGCCCGGCTGGTCGGCGGGCTCTTCGTGGTGCAGACCGGCGCCGGGGACGACGCCGTGGTGGTCGACGACGGCGCGGTGACCGTGGGCGGGATCCGGCTGGAGATCCCGCCGGGGGCCCGGCTCGTGCTGCGCACCGGCGACGGCGACGACACCGTGCAGGTCAACGGGGCCGCCGGGGTGACCGTGCTGGCCGGGGCCGGCGACGACCGGCTCTACGGCGGGGCCGGCGACGACGTGCTGATCGCGGGCCTGGGCGCGGACGTGGTGCGGGCCGGGGCGGGCGACGACCGGGTCAGCCTCGGGCCGCTGGCGGCCGGCGGGCAGGCGGCCCCGCCGGGCGCGCGCGAGCAGGCCGACCTCGGCGACGGCGACGACCGGCTCTGGGGCAGCGGCGGCGCCGAGGCCGACACCGGGGGCGCGGGCGACGACCTGATGTTCGGCGGCGCGGGCCGCGACTACCTCGACGGCGGGGCCGGCGACGACCTGATCGACGGCGGGACGGGCGACGACACGCTCTACGGTCTCGGCGGCGACGACCGCCTCTTCGGCGGCGAGGGCGCCGACTATCTCGAGGGCGGGGCCGGCGACGACCGGCTCGACGGCGGTGCCGGTGCGGACGTGCTCTCCGGCGGCAAGGGAGACGACCGGCTGGAGGGCGGCGACGGCGACGACGCGCTCTACTCCGGCGCCGGGCGCGACTCGGTGGACGGGGGAGCGGGCGCGGACACGCTCTACGGGCAGGCCGACGACGAGGTGGGGCGGGTGGAGCGGCTGTCCGCGGCCGAGGCCGGAGGCGCCGACGAGCTGACCGACTTCGTGCGGATCGGCGGGGACGCGGACTACCAGGCGCGGGTGCGGGCCGACCTCGACCTGCTGGCCGCCTCGCCGGACGGGCGGGAGATGCTCACCGCCCTGCGCGAGACCGGCAAGCCGCTGCGCATCGAGCCCATCGACGCCCCCAACGGCTTCGCGCCGCCGGGCGGTGGGACGCCCTTCATCCAGTACAACCCGAGCTGGGACGGCCTCATGGGCGGCTCGCCGCCGACGGTCGTGCTCTACCACGAGATGGCGCACGTGTACGACATGGATCGCGGCCGTTTCGACCAGCGCCCCTACCCGGGCGACCACGGCGTCGACCGGGGAGTGGCGAACTACGAGCGCCAGGCGGTCGGCCTGCCCTACGACGCCGACGGCGACCCGGCCACGCCCGACCAGCTCGACCCCGGCCGGCCGCCCGAGCTCACGGAGAACGGGCTGCGGGCCGAGATGGGGCTGCCGCGGCGGGATCGCTACATCGGCCCCTGAGCCTTCAGGAGAAGAGCGGCCGGATCGGGAGGTACAGCAGGATCGCGATCAGCGCCGCCGCAGGGAACGTCAGCACCCAGGCGACGGCGATGTTCCCGGCCACCTGCCATCGCACGGCCGAGAGCCGCTTCGTGGCCCCGACGCCCGCGATGGCCGAAGTGATGGTGTGCGTGGTCGAGATCGGCAGGCCCAGCTGCGAGGTGGTGAACAGCACGCCGGCCGCGACCGTCTCGGCGGCGAAGCCCTGCGGCGGGTCGAGGTCGATCACGCGGCGGCCCAGGGTGCGGATGATCCGCCAGCCGCCGGAGTACGTGCCCAGGGCCAGCACGATGGAGCAGGCCAGGAACACCCACTCCGGGATGTCCGTCTTCGTGGACTGGTAGCCGCCGACGAAGAGGGCCAGCACGATGATGCCCATCGTCTTGGCCGCGTCCTGCATGCCGTGCCCGACCGCCATCGCCGCGGCCGAGAGCGTCTGGGCCCGGCGGAAGCCGCGGCCGAGCCGGTGCGGGTTGCCCCGGCGGAACGTCCACACCAGGGCCAGCATCAGCAGGCCACCGAGCGCGAAGCCGACGAGCGGCGAGACCACCATCGGCACGAGGACCTTCGCCAGGATGCCCGGCCAGAGCACCTCGGCGTCGGCGCCGAGCCAGGCGGCGCAGAGGGCGGCGCCGACGAGGCCGCCGAAGAGCGCGTGCGAGGACGAGGACGGCAGCCCGAAGTACCACGTGATCAGGTTCCAGCCGATCGCCCCGACCACCCCGGCGAAGACGATGCCGAGCCCGGTGGCGCCCGGTGGCGGGTCGATGATGCCGCCACCGACGGTCTGCGCGACCCGGCCGCCCAGGTGGGCGCCGACGAAGTTGCCGGCCGCGGCCAGCAGCAGGCCGGCCCGGGGGCTCAGCGCGCGCGTGGAGACTGATGTCGCGATCGCGTTGGCGGCGTCGTGGAATCCGTTGGTGAAGTCGAAGACCAGTGCGACGACGATGACGGCGATGACGGCGACGAGGGGAGCGCCGATGGTCAGGACTCCTTGACCACGATTGTCTCGATGGTGTTGGCCACGTGCTCGAACGCGTCGCAGGCCGCCTCCAGCTCGTCGACGACCTCCTTCATCTTGAGCACGGTGAGCGCGTCGTACTCGCCGGAGAAGAGCCGGACCAGGGCCATCCGGTAGGCGCTGTCGCCCTCGTTCTCCAGCCGGTTGCACTCCACCCAGTACGCCTCGAGGTCCTTCATCTCCTTGAGCCGCGGGATGGCCTCGGCGGTGAGCCGGGACTGCTGGTCGAGGACCTTCACGATCTCGTGGATCTCGCGGGGCAGGGAGGGCAGCTTGGTGAGGCCGTAGAGGTACAGCAGGCTGCCGACCGCCTCCAGGTGGTCCATGACGTCGTCGAGCAGCGACCCGAGGCGGTAGATGTCCTCGCGGTCGAAGGGCGTGATGAAGCTGGAGTTGAGCTTCTTGTACAGCTCGTGCGTGATGGCGTCGCTGTCGTGCTCGACCTCGACGAGCCGCTCGCTCACCGACTGCACGTCGACCCCGGGCAGGGCGAGTTCGGAGAGCAGGTCCGTGCCGTGCACGAGGTTCTGTGCCGCGCGACTGAAAAGCTCGTAGAACGAATCGTCGCTAGGACGCAGCCTGAACCGCACAGTCGACCTCGAAACGTCAATAACTTGCCCGAGAAACTCTTGAACCGAAAATCCTAAGTCCCCTCAGGTGTAATCACCCAGTGGAGGTTCGCGCCTGGCCGAGTGGTTCATCCTAAGTTCAGCCGTGATTCAGATTCACGTCGGGTGTCCGCTCCGCTGCGTACCGGATCGGCGCCGCTCGGTGCTTGTAGGTGCGTTGCACCGGCCGGCGCAGGAACCGGGCCAGCGCGCCCCGGTGCCGGCTCGCGATGACGTCGGCCTCGGCCGCGCGCAGCTCGCGCCAGAATGCGGTGCGCACCCGGCGCGGCCCCTCCGGTACCTCGGCGAAGCGCACCTTCCGGCCGTCGGCGTGCGCGGCCCGCACCAGCGAGCGCAGGATGTGCCGCGCCTCGGCCGGGAACTCGGGCCAGTCCTCGCGGGCGTCGAAGCCCAGCCGGGTGGCCAGCGGCGCGCTCACCCACGGGGCCACGCTGGGCGGCAGGCCGCCGGGCTCGAGGTCGGCGAAGCGGCCTTCGAGGAAGGCATGCCGCTCGTAGGCACCCAGCAGGTCGGCCCGCGACCAGTGCGGGCCGGTGAGCACGACCGTGATCGCGCCGGGGATGACCCGCCCGCCGAGGCAGGTGGTCAGCAGCGCGGCGTGCGGGCGCAGCAGCCGGTCGAGCGTGTCGTACTCCCGGCCGGTCGCCCGCACCATCCCGGTGTCCGGGTCCGGCTCCGGCTCGGCCCGCACCATGAGCAGGAACGGCTCGGCCCGCCGGGCATGCACCCGGCCCAGCGGGTTGCCGGCCGCCCGGGTGGCCAGCGGGGTCAGCACCGCCTGGTCGAACGTCGGGGCCGGCTCGCCGGGCGGCAGCGCGCAGGTCAGCCGCAGCGTCGGCGAGGTGGTGTCCGGGTCGATCCGCACGCCGACCTCGACTCCGGCGAAGCCGGCGCGGGCCGCGGCGGCGGCCGGGTCGACCGGGCCTTCGAGCGCCACCAGGAGGCCGCCGGCGAGGTAGGGCCGGCCCCGGCGGGCGCGGGCGGCGGCGAGCGCGGCCAGCGCGCCGGTGCCCGCCAGGCCCGCGAGTCCGGTGGCGAGGGTCGCCAGGGCGTCGTCCATGGGTACAAATGGTACTTAACGCGCATTTCGCGCGCGCGCTGAACGCGCTGGTTGAATGGGCGGGTGAGCGACGCGTTTCTCGAGCACCGCGACCATCTGTTCGGGGTGGCCTACCGGATGCTCGGCCAGCGGGCCGACGCGGAGGACGCGGTGCAGGAGGCGTGGCTGCGCTACCGGGGCGCCGACACCGCGGGCGTGACGGACCTGCGGGCCTGGCTGACCACCGTCGTCGGCCGGCTCTGTCTGGACCAGCTGCGCTCGGCGCGGGCGCGGCGGGAGTCCTACGTCGGGCCGTGGCTGCCGGAGCCGCTCGTCGAGCGCCTGCCGGACGCGGAGCCCGAGCCGGGGGAGGCGGTGGCGTTCGCCGACAGTGTCAGCTTCGCGCTACTGCTCGTGCTCGACGCGCTCGGGCCGGAGCAGCGGCTCGCGTTCGTGCTGCACGACGTCTTCGGGGTGCCGTTCGCCGAGGTGGCGAGCACCCTCGGTACCACCGCGGAAAATGCCAGGCAATTGGCCTCGCGCGCCCGTCGGGCGGTCCAGGCGGGCCAGCGGCGGCACACCACCGACCGCAGCCGGCAGGCCGAGGTCATCGCCGCCTTCACCGCCGCCGCGCGCGACGGCGACCTCGAGACCCTGGCCAAGGTGCTCGCGCCGGACGTGGTGGCGCTGGGCGACGGCGGCGGCCTGGTCTCGGCCACCCGCCGCCCGGTCGTCGGCGCCGACGCGGTCGCCCGCTTCGTCGTCGGGCTCTACCAGCGGGCCGAGCGCGAGGGCCGCACGCTCGAGCCCGTGCTGGTCAACGGCGACCTGGGGATCCTCGTGCGCACGCTCGGGGTCGCGGTGCTGTCGATCTCGCCGGAGGGGCTGATCACGGGCCTCTACAACCAGCTCAACCCCGAGAAGCTAGGCGACCTGGTCCAGGGCCTGTTTCATGACTGAGGCGGGGCTGCGGCGGGCCCAGATTCCTCGCCCAGGCCGGCCCGGCGCACTGCGCCTGGCCGGCCCGCCCAGGGCGCCGGCGGCGTCCCGCGGAAGCCCGGTTACAACACCGGTAGCGCGGCTCCCGCGGGCCACCACCAGACGAAATCTGGACTCCGCCTCGCTCCCACCCCAGTCATGAAACAGACCCTAGCCATTCGCGGTACGCCGAGCCGAAGGGCTCCCGCCGGTCGCCGACGGCCGACATGAGCCAGTCGGCACTGGCCCGGGCCTCGGCGACGACGTCGGCCGGATAGCCATATCGCACCTGGTGCACGGCGAACTCGTCCTCGTCGGCCAGGATCACTTCGCCGGTGCGCCGCCGGATCACGTCGAGGTCGAGGTCGATCGCGGTCATCTCGGTCTCGCTCGGCCAGTGCGGCACCGACGTGATGTCGCAGTAGATCTCGGTGCGGTGCGGGGTCGCGTTGAAGCACGCGGTCCACCACGCCTGGCGCGGGATGAGCAGCACGTGGGGCGACTCGACCGGCCCTGTCCGGGTGGTTCCGCGGTGCACCGGGGTGCCCGCGCCCGCGCCGAGCCAGACGCCGTGCTCGTCCTCGCCGAGCAGGTCGGTCTCGTAGTTCCAGTGCAGGGAGCCGTCGAACTTGCGCCAGACCACGCGTACACGCCTCATCGGCCCACCGTACCGATCCGGGTGTGGCCGCCGGATTCTGTCGTACGCAGGGGGTAGCGTGCTCGGACGTGACCGCCTCCCCTCGCCCCCGTCGCGCCCGACCGGAAGTCCTCGACCTTCTCGCCTCCGCCGTCGGCGCGGTGCCGGACGGCGCCGAGCGCCCCGGTCAGCAGGCGATGGCGAAGGCGATCGCGGCCGCCGCGGAGCAGGAGGAGCACCTGCTGGTCCAGGCCGGCACGGGGACGGGCAAGTCGCTGGCCTACCTGGTGCCGTCGCTGCTGGTCGATGGCCCGGTGGTGATCTCGACGGCCACCCTCGCCCTGCAGTCCCAGCTCGTCGACCACGACCTGCCGCGGCTGGCCGACGCCGTCGAGACGACCCTCGGGCGCCGCCCGACCTATGCGGTGCTAAAGGGGCGCCACCACTACGTCTGCCTCGCCCGGCTCGAGGGCACCTCCGCCGAGGAGCCCGACGACGGGCTGTTCGACATCGGCGAGGCCAAGCCGACGAAGTGGCTCGGCGAGGCCGGCCGGCTCGGCAAGCACATCGAGCGGCTGCGCGACTGGGCGATGGAGACCGAGACCGGCGACCGCGACGAGCTCGACCCCGGCGTCGACGACGCGGCCTGGAAGCTGGTCTCCATGCCGGCCCGCGAGTGCGTCGGCGCCCAGCGCTGCCCCTACGGCGCCGAGTGCTTCGCCGAGGCCAGCCGCGCCCGGGCCCGCGAGGCCGACATCGTGGTCACCAACCACAGCCTGCTCGCCGTCGACATGCTCAGCGGCCGGCAGATCATCCCGCCGCACGAGCTGCTCGTCGTCGACGAGGCGCACGAGCTGGCCGACCGGGTCAGCTCCGCCTCGCAGGCCGAGCTGACCCCGGAGCTGCTGGAGCGGGCCGCCCGCCGCTGCCGGCCCTACGTCGACGACGAGGTGGCCGACCGGCTCATGGAGGCCGGCGACGTGCTCACCGTGGCCCTGGCCGAGGCGCCGGCCGGCCGGGTCGTCGGCGCCCTGCCCGACGTGCTGGCCGAGGCGTTGACCCTGCTCGACGCCGGCGGCCGCAAGGCCGTCGAGGTGATCGGCGAGGTGCGCGCCGACGACGCCGACCCGGTGCGCAAGCAGCAGGCCCGCACGATGGTGGCCGACCTGACCAAAATTGCCCAGCGCATGGTGGCCAACGCCGAACACGACGTCATTTGGGTCGAGCGCGACGAGCGCGGCCGGCGGGCCGTGGTCATCGCCCCGCTCTCCGTGGCCGGCACGCTGAGCACCAACCTGTTCAGCGAGCGCACGGTGGTGGCCACCTCGGCCACGCTGGCCCTGGGCGGTCAGTTCGAGACCGTGGCCCGCTCGCTCGGCCTGCCGGTGCAGACCGAGCGTCCTGCCGTCGCGGCCGGCCCGGCCGAGGCGGCCCGCGAGGCCGTGGTGCGGGCCGACGAGGCGCGCGACACGGCCGGCCTGGCCTGGAGTTCGCTGGACGTCGGCTCGCCGTTCGACTACGCCAAGCAGGGCATCCTGTATGTCGCCGCCCACCTCCCCAAGCCCCAGACCTCGGGCCTGTCGGAGGCCGCGGCCAACGAGATGGTGGAGCTGGTGCAGGCGCTCGGCGGCCGCATGCTCGGGCTGTTCTCCTCGCGCAAGGCGTCCGAGCGGGCCGCCGAGGTGCTGCGGGCCCGCACGCCCGGCATCACGATCCTGTTGCAGGGCGAGGAGGCGCTGCCGATCCTGGTCCGCAAGTTCCGCCAGGACCGCAACAGCTGCCTGCTCGGAGTCATGTCGCTGTGGCAGGGCGTCGACGTGCCCGGCGACGCCTGCCAGCTCGTGGTCATCGACCGGCTGCCGTTCCCGCGCCCGGACGAGCCGCTGTCGGCCGCCCGTTCCGACGCGGTGCAGGCGGCCGGCGGCTCCGGCTTCGCCGCGGTGAGCGTGCCGGTCGCCGCGGTGCGGCTGGCCCAGGGCGTGGGGCGGCTGATCCGGTCCCGCGGCGACAAGGGCGTGGTGGCGGTCCTCGACTCGCGGCTGGAGCACGCGACGAGCTACGGCCCGTTCCTGCGCAAGTCGCTGCCCCCGTTCTGGTACACCACCAAGCCCGACATCGTGCGCGGCGCCCTACGCCGCCTGGCCTCCTCGTAACCGCGCCGCCGCCCGCTCATCGGATTCATCGCCCGACGGGGGATGCGTCCGGGTACGTGGCATCTGCAACGGCGGTGCCGGCGCGTCGGGCCTTCCTCGGCAGCGTCGCGGCCACCCCGACCAGCAGAAGGCCGCAGGCGACCTGCTCGATCTTGAGCCAGAGCGGGAACGGGCCGGGCACGGCGACGATGACCGTGATCGCGATGACCATGACGATCGAGATGATCCGCAGCCGCCGCACGTCGCCGCGCAGCGCGAGGATGTTGGTGACGGCGGCGCTGGCCACCACGATCGAGCCGCGGATCCACACCGCGGCGTTCACCACCGCCGCGTTGTGGCGCAGCGCGACGATGACGGCCAGGGTGGCCAGGCTCAGCAGCAGGTAACCGGCGGCGAACATCCGTGGGGTTCGTGTCATGCCCCCAGCGTGGGCCGCGGGCCCGGTCGCGGGCATCGGCGCCGGGATAGACCCCGTCTCCACCCCGGGTTGGATGCGCCTGTGTCCCGCGCGGGTTTGAATCGGTGGGTGACCTCCTCCGCGATCGCCACCCTGGACGCGGTCCGGGAGCAGCGCGCCGCCGTGACGCGCTGGCTGCGGCCGCTGGCCCCGCTCGTCATGCTGGTGGTGGTCTGGGCCTCCTGGACGACCGCGCCCGCCCCGGCCCTGTCCGGCGCCGGCCGCCCGGTGCTGATCGCGCTGGCCGCGTTCGTGCTCGCCGGCGTCGGCACGGTGCTCACCGTGTCCCAGGACGTCGAGTCGCTGCCCCGGGTCGCGCGGCGGCACGGCCCCTTCGTGGGCGCCCTGCTCGCCGCCTCGGTCGCGCTCGTCTGGCTGCAGCCGGACGGGGTCGGCGTGGCCGGCATCTTCGTGGGCGTTTCCTTCCTGGCCCCGCTGCTGCGCGGCCACATCTGGGTGCCGGTGATCGTCGTCGTCCTGGTGCTGGTCGCCGTCGTGGTCACCACCGTCCACCATGGCTCGCTGATCGACGCCCTCCTCGACGCGGTGATGGTCGGCGCCTTCTACGGCATGCTGACCTTCGCAATGCGCCTGGGCGAGGCCAACCGCCAGGCGGAGAGCCTCGTCGTGGAGCTGGAGCGGGGCCGCGCGGCCCAGGCCGAGGCGGCCCGCCTGGCCGAGCGCCAGCGGCTGGCCCGCGAGATGCACGACGTGCTGGCCCACTCGCTGTCGGGCCTGATGCTGCAGCTGGAGGGCGCCCGGCTGCTGGCCGTGCGCACCCCGGACGACCCGCGCCTGCCGGCCGCCATCGAGCGCGCCCAGCAGCTGGGCCGGGCGGGGCTGGACGAGGCCCGGCGGGCCATCGGGCTGCTGCGCGACGCCGAGCTGCCGAGCCTGTCGGAGCTCACCACCGGCTTCGCCCGAGACCACGGCGTACCGTGCGCCTTCGCCGCCGACGGGGAGGAGCGGGAGCTGTCCTCGCCGGCCCGGCTGGCCGTCTACCGGGTGGTGCAGGAGGCGCTGACCAACGCGGTCCGGCACGCGCGGCCGTCGCGGGTGGCGGTGCGGCTGGAGTACCGGCCCGACACCGTCTGCCTCACCGTCGAGGACTTCGGCGCCCCGCCCCCGCCGCCGGTGCCGGGCGTCGGGTACGGGCTCACCGGGATGCGCGAGCGGGCGGAGCTGCTGGGCGGTACCCTGGCCGCGGCCCCGACCTCGACGGGCTTCCGGGTGGAGTTGGAGGTCCCGGCGTGACGATCCGGGTGCTGCTCGCCGACGACCAGCGGGTGGTGCGGGAGGGGCTCGCGCTCGTGCTGGGGCTGTTGCCGGACGTCGAGGTGGTGGGCGCCGCCGCGGACGGTCAGGAGGCGGTCGAGCTCGCCACGCGCCTGAGGCCCGACATCGTGCTCATGGACCTGCGCATGCCGCGCTGCGACGGCGTGGAGGCGACCCGCCTGCTCGCGCGGGACCTGCCGGAGGTGCGGGTGGTGGTGCTCACCACGTACTCCGACGACCGCTCGGTGCTCGACGCACTCCGGGCCGGGGCGCGCGGCTACCTGACGAAGGAGGCCGGCGGGGACGAGATCAGCGCGGCCCTCCGGCGGGTGTTGGAGGACGGGGCGGCGCTGGATCCCGCGGTACAGCATCATGTCCTGAACGCCCTTGCCAAGCCCGTCGAGCGGCTCCCCGACGGGTTGACGCCCCGGGAGGCCGAGGTCCTCGGGCTCGTCGCGGCCGGGCTGTCCAACGCGGAGATCGCCGAGCGGCTCTTCATCAGCGAGGGCACGGTCAAGAGCCACATCAACCACCTGTTCGCCAAGATCGATGCGCGCGACCGGGCGCAGGCGGTCGCCTACGCGTACCGGCACGGGCTGGCGGACCGACGGTAGGCTCCGGTGCCGTGGACGTGGCGCGAAAGGCTGAATCGCTTTGCAACAGGTGAAGACCACCGGGTCGGAATTCGTGCTCGGGCTCAAGCTGCTCGGCAAGGGCTTCGCGCGGTACGGGCGCAATCCGCGCATGCTGCTGCTCGGCGCGATCCCGGCGCTGATCACGTGCGCGCTGTTCGCCACCGGGTGGGTCTTCCTGATCCTCTACATCGGCGACATCGCGTCCGCCGCGACCTGGTTCGCCGACGACTGGTCGGACGGCGTGCGGCAGCTGATGCGCTTCGGCGCCGGGGCCGGCATCCTGGCGGTCGCGGCGCTGATCTCCGCGCTCACGTTCACCGCGCTGACCCTGCTCATCGGCGATCCCTTCTACGAGGTCATCTCCGAGAAGATCGAGGACGGGCTCGGGGGCACTCCCGGAGCGGTGGATCTGCCGTGGTACCGCACCCTCTGGCCCAGCCTCGTGGACTCCGTCCGGCTGATCACGCTGGGCATCGTGCTGGCCATCCCGCTGTTCCTGCTCGGCTTCGTGCCAATCATCGGCCAGACGGTGGTCCCGGTCCTCAACGCGATGGTCGGCGGCTGGTTGATCACCATGGAGCTGACCGGCATCCCGTTCAACCGGCGCGGCCTGCGGCTGAAGGATCGGCGCAAGCTCCTGCGGGCGCACCGCTCGATGGCGCTCGGCTTCGGCATCCCGGTGTTCCTGGTGCTGCTCGTGCCGGTGGTCGCGATCGTCGTGGTGCCGGCGGCCGTGGCGGGGGCGACCCTGATGTGCCGCCGGCTGTTGGGGCTGAACATCGAGGACCAACCGCCGGTGCCCGCCCCGCAGATCGCCGCGCGGTAGTCGCCGACCGGTTCGCCCGGCCGCCGCGGGCTTCCGCGGGTCGGGTGTCAGGCGAGCAGGCCTCGCAGCAGGGTGGTGTCGCCGCTGACGAGCAGCGTGTCGAAGGGAATCCGCCCCCACAGCGCCAGAGCCAGGTCGCTGGCCGGCCCGCTCGCGGTGGCGCGCTCCCGGTGGTCGTCGGAGTCGAGCAGCGTGTCGGTGTCGAGGAGCGCGATGCCGGCGCCGCGGAGCCTGACGTACCAGACCTGGTCGACGTCCGTGGCGTGCAACGCGATCATGCCGGCCCGGTCGTCCGGCCCGCTGCGCCGCCCCGCGGGCAGCCAGGAGTCGAGCACCTCGGTGACGTTGTCGCTGGCCACGCGCGGCTCGATCGGCTCGGCCAGGCCGCCGGCCATCTGCGCGTCCCACCGGTGGATCGCGGTCTCGTGGAGCATGCGGCGGTGCCAGAAGGAGGCCTTCTTCGCCTGGGGCGCGAAGTTCCAGGCCGGCAGCTCGGGGTCGACGGCATCGAGGGTGGCCACCAGCTCGGTGAACGCGTCGGTCCAGGCCGCCGCCGCGTCGACGCCATCTGGCAGCGGGTCGGTCCGGCGAGGCTCTGGCTTGTCGAGCACCCCGCGGGCGACGTGGCCGGTGACGTACGAGTACACCAGGCTCAGGTGCCACGCGAGGTCGCCCAGGCTCCAGCCCGGACAACTCGGCACCGGCGCGTCGAGCGGCGTGCCGCTGCCCAGGGCCGCGCGGAAGGCGTCGCCCTCGGCGCGCAGGGCGGCCAGCCAGATGTCCTTGGTGAGCTGAGGCTTGCTCATAGGCAACAAGATTAGGGCAACGCTTAGGCTGGTGCGGTGCCCGAACCCGCGACCCTCGCCGCGTTCACGACCCTTCGCCTCGGCGGCCCGGCCGGCCGCCTGATCGAGGCCACCACCGAGGCCGAGACGCTGCAGGCCCTGCGCTCCGGCGGCGACCAGCTGATCCTCGCCGGCGGCAGCAACGTCGTCGTCGCCGACGCGGGCTTCCCCGGCACGGTCGTGCTGCTGCGCGAGCGCGGCCTGCGCGCCGAGGAGCGCGACGGCGCCGTGCACCTGACCGTCGCCGCCGGCCACCCGTGGGACGACGTGGTCGCCGCGGCCGTGTCGAGCGGCTGGTCCGGCATCGAGTCGCTGTCGGGCATTCCCGGCTCGGCCGGCGCCACCCCGATCCAGAACGTCGGCGCCTACGGCCAGGAGGTCGCCGAGACCATCGTCTCCGTGCGGGCCTACGACCGCGCGCGCGACGAGGTCGTCACCATCCCGGCGGCCGAGTGCGGATTCGCCTACCGGACCAGCGTCTTCAAGCACAACTCCAGGCACGTGGTCCTCGCCGTCACCTTCCGGCTGTCCGTCTCCGACCGCTCGACCCCCGTCGCCTACGCCGAGCTGGCCCGCTCGCTGGGCGTGGAGCAGGGCGCGACGGCGCCTTTGGAGGAGGTGCGGGCCACGGTACTGAAACTTCGCGCCGGCAAGGGCATGGTCCTCGACCCGGCCGACCCCGACACGTACTCGGTCGGCTCCTTCTTCACCAACCCCGTCGTGCCGGCGCCCGACTTCGAGCGGGTCCGCGCGCTCGCCGCCGACCTCGGCCCGATGCCCTCCTGGCCGGCGGGCGGCGAGGTCAAGCTGAGCGCCGCCTGGCTCATCGAGCGGGCCGGCTTCACCAAGGGGTACGGCGCGCCGGAGCGCGGCGTGGCCCTCTCCGGCAAGCACACCCTGGCGCTGACCAATCGTGGCTCCGGCTCGACGGCGGCGCTGCTGGACCTGGCCCGCGAGATCCAGGCCGGCGTGGCGGGGCGCTTCGGCGTGACCCTGCACCCGGAGCCGGTGCTGGTGAACTGCGCGCTCTGAATCCGCTCAAAAGCCCAGAACATGATAAGTCGGGCGCTCCGCGCCACGCTCGCCTACGCGTTCTGGCGCATCCAGGCCCAGCCCCTCGCCGCCGCCCCGTTGGACCGGGATTAGTCGGGGGCGACGGCCGCGTAGGGCACGGTCACCTCGCCGAGGCGCCAGCGGGCCGGCCGGTCCAGGACGGGCCAGCCCGCCTCCCGGGCCGACTCGACCGCCCGCCGCCACCGCTGCCGCGGCCCGAAGACGGACAGCGGAGCCGCCGCCCGCCAGCCCGCGTCGAGGTCCGACAGCAGCGCGTGGATGCGCTCCCCGGCCACGTTGTGGTGGATGAGCGACTTCGGCAGCCGCTCGGCCAGCGTCGAAGGCGCATCGAGGCTGGCCAGCCGGCTGGCCAGCGTCAGCGTCCGCGGCCCCTCCCGCGAGACCAGCACCCACGAGGCCAGCCGCCCGAGCTCGTCGCACGTCCCCTCCACCAGCAGCGCGCCGCTCGCGGTCATCGCGGCCCAAGCCGCCGGGACGTCCGACTCGTCGTACTGCCGCAGCACATTGAACGCGCGCACGAGCGTCGGTCGCAGGCCGGCCAGCTCGAAGCCCCCGCGGCGGAAGCGCAGCGTCGCCGTAGCGAAGGGCTGCGCGGCGGCGACCCGGGCCGGATCGATCTCCAGGCCCACCACCGGGACGCCGAGGCGGGCGTGCAGCTCGATCGCGGTGACCGGCGAGGCGCCGTAGCCGAGGTCGACCACGAGCGGGTCCGGCGCCCGGCGGAGCAGCCCGCCGAGCGTCGCGGCGATCCAGTTGTCGACCCGGCGCAGGCGGTTCGGGTTCGTCGTGCCGCGGGTGATCGAGCCGACCGGCTTCATGCCCAACCTCAGAGGACCCGGTGCACCTTGTGCTGCGCGGCCTGGGCGAGCGGGCGCACCACGAGCCGGTCGATGTTGACGTGGTGCGGGCGGGTCGCCGTCCAGGCGATGCAGTCGGCGATGTCCTCGGCGATGAGCGGCTCGGCCACGCCGGCGTACACCGCGGCCGCCTTCTCGGCGTCGCCCCCGAAGCGGTTGAGGGAGAACTCGTCGGTGCGCACCATGCCGGGGTCGATCTCCACGACGCGGATCGGGCGGCCGCTGAGCTCCAGGCGCAGTGTCTCGGCCACGGCGGTCTGGGCGTGCTTGGCTGCCGCGTACCCGCCGCCGCCCTCGTAGACGATGAGCCCCGCGGTGGAGCTCATCACCACGACCGTACCGCGACCGGAGCGCTCCAGCAGCGGCAGCAGCGCCTTGGTGACCCGCACGGTGCCGAGCACGTTGACGTCGAACATCCACTGCCAGCCGGCCAGGTCGGCCTGCTCGACCGGGTCGGCGCCGACGGCCCCACCGGCGTTGTTGACGAGCAGCTCGAGCGAGCCGTCGAGGGACGACACGGTGTGGGCCAGGGCGTCGGCCATGGCGGCGACCGAGGCGTCGGAGGTGATGTCGGCCACCACGGCGGTCGCCGAGGTGAGCGAGCCGACCAGGTCATGCAGCCGATCCTCGCGGCGGGCGACGGCGACCACGTGGAAGCCCTCGGCGTCCAGCCGGCGGGCGGTCGCGGCGCCGATGCCGCTGGAGGCGCCGGTGACCACGGCGATACGAGTAGACATGTGGCCATCCTGCACGAAGTTGGCCGGAACGCAGTGACCAACGCAACGGTGGGTAGACGCCCGCCCGCGAGGGAACATGGACGGTTGGAAGGATGTAACCAGTCGGCAACAGACAAGTCGACAACAGACAGGAGCAGGACGTGGCGCGGGTTGACTCGCTGCATGGCCATACCCCTCCGTCCCGCCGTTCCCTTCCCAGGCGCGTCGCCACGCTCTCGGTGCACACCTCACCGCTGGACCAGCCGGGCACCGGCGACGCCGGCGGCATGAACGTGTACATCGTCGAGGTGGCCGAGCGGCTGGCCCGGGCCGGCGTCGAGGTGGAGATTTTCACCCGGGCCACCAACAGCGAACTTCCCCCGCAGGTCGAGATGGCGCCCGGCGTGCTGGTCCGGCACGTGATCGCCGGGCCGTTCGAGGGGCTGGCCAAGGAGGACCTGCCGGCGCAGCTGTGCGCGTTCACCGGCGGCGTGCTGCGTGCGGAGGCGGCCCGCCCGTCCGGCTGGTACGACCTGGTCCATTCCCACTACTGGCTCTCCGGCCAGGTCGGCTGGCTGGCCAAGGACCGCTGGGGGGTGCCGCTGGTGCACACCGCGCACACCCTGGCCAAGGTCAAGAACCAGCTGCTGGCCGACGGGGACAAGCCCGAGCCGATCGCCCGGGTGATCGGCGAGGAGCAGGTGGTGGCCGCGGCCGACGGCCTGGTGGCGAACACGCCCGCCGAGGCCGAGGAGCTCATCGACCTGTACTCCGCGGAGCCCCGCAAGGTGAGCGTCGTCCCGCCTGGCGTCGATCTCGAGCGGTTCGCCCCTCGGCCGCACCGCAAGCGCGCCGCCCGGGAGCACTTCGGCCTGCCCGCCGACGCGCACATCGTCGCCTTCGCCGGCCGCATCCAGCCGCTCAAGGCCCCGGACATCCTGCTGCGGGCCGCCGCCGAGCTGCACGCCCGCGACCCGAAGCTGCTGGTGGTGATCTGCGGCGGCCCCAGCGGCTCCGGCCTGGACCGGCCGACCGCGCTCATGGACCTGGCCCGCGGCCTCGGCATCGCCGACATCGTGCGGTTCCTGCCGCCGCAGTCCCGCGAGTCGCTGGCCGAGCTGTTCCGGGCGGCGGACCTCGTCGCCGTGCCCAGCTACAACGAGTCGTTCGGGCTGGTCGCCATCGAGGCGCAGGCGTGCGGCACGCCGGTCGTGGCGGCCTCCGTCGGTGGCCTGGTCACCGCGGTGCGCGACGGTGTGTCCGGGATGCTGGTCGACACCCACCGCCCGGCCGACTGGGCCGCGGTGCTCGGCCCGCTGCTGGCCGAGCCGGCCCGGCGGGCCGCCCTCTCGCTCGGCGCGGTGCGGCACGCCCGCGAGTTCTCCTGGGCCCACACGGCCAGCGGCCTGCTCGCCGCCTACCGCGACGCGCTGGAGTACCACCGCCAAGCGGTGGCCGCATGAGCGGTCCGGAGCGAAGCGGAGGGGCCGCGAACAATCAGCACAGGGTTGGCTCACGCCAGCGCCGGAGCGCAGCGGAGGTGACGGCATGAGCGGTCCGCAGCGTTGCGGCGCCTGGTCTGGGTCGACTGCCGCGGAGCCTCGTCGAGCCAGACCTGGCGGAGGGGCCGCGAACCATGAACACAGGTTTGGCTCAGGGCGGCGCCGGAGCGCAGCGGAGGTGACGTCATGAGCAGGCGAGCGGAGATCTCGGCGCTCATCGAGCGGGTCGCGGCCGAGCGCGAGATCGCGTGGGACACCACCGGCGAGCACTCCTACGTGGTGACCCTGCCGGGCACCCACAAGCAGAAGACCAACTGCAACCTCATCGTCGGCGAGCACGCGCTGCGCATCGAGGCCTTCGTCATGCGCCACCCCGACGAGAACCGCGAGGCGCTGTGGGAGTGGCTGCTACAGCGCAACGCCCGCATGTACGGCGTCGCCTTCAGCGTCGACGCCAACGGCGACGTGTACCTCGTCGGCCGGCTGCCCCTGCACGCGGTGACCGAGGACGAGCTCGACCGGCTGCTGGGGGCCGTCCTGACGTACGCCGACGAGAGTTTCGACCCGATGCTCGAGATCGGCTTCGGCTCGGCGATCCGCCGCGAGTGGGAGTGGCGGGTCAAGCGCGGCGAGCCCCTGGACAATCTCAGGGCGTTCACCGAGTTCGTGAATCGACAGGCCTAGTTACATTCGCGGGTGTGATCGAGCGATCCCCACTCGCGTGGAAGCCCGTCGGCGCCGTTGCCGGCGGGGCCGCCCTGGCGCTGCTGCTCACCATCGACCGGTACGACTACCACCGCGACGAGCTGTACTTCCGCATGGTCGGCGCGCACCCGAAGTGGGGCTACGTCGACCAGCCGCCGTTCACCCCGCTCATGGTCCGGGCCTGCATCGCCGTGTTCGGCGACACCGTCTGGGCGATCCGCATCCCCGGGCTGGTCTTCCTCGCCGCGGCCGCCGTGCTGCTGGCCCTGATCGCCCGGGAGGCCGGCGGCGGCCGGTTCGCGCAGACCCTCGCCGCGGCCGGGGTGCTGACCACCTTCCCGTTGACGGCCGCGCACATCACCATCACCGCGGGGCCCGACCTCGTCATGTGGCTGCTGGTCATCTGGTGCCTGATGCGCGCGCTGCTGAGCGATCTTCCGCGGTACTTCATGCTGGCCGGGCTGATCGCCGGCATCGCGCTCTACAACAAGCACCTGGTGATCCTGCTCCTGGCCACGTTCGGCGCCGGGCTGCTGCTCGTCGGGCCCCGGCGCGTGCTGGCCTCGAAGTGGCTGTGGGCCGGCGCGGGGATCGCGGTCGTCGTCGGCCTGCCCAACCTGCTGTACCAGATCGCCAACGACTTCCCGCAGCTGTCCATGGCGCACGCCCTGGCCCAGAACAAGGGCGACGAGGCGCGCATCACGCTGCTGCCCCTGCAGCTGCTGTGGCTTGGCCCGTTCTTCGTCCCGGTCTGGGTCGCCGGGATCGTGACGTTGCTGCGCCGGCCGGAGCTGCGCCCGGTCCGCGCGTTCGCCGTCGCGTACCCGCTGATGATCGTGCTGCTCTTCGTCGTCGCCGGCCAGCCGTACTACAGCCTCGGCCTCCTGGCCGCCCTCTTCGCCATCGGCGCTGTGCCGGCCGCGCGCTGGGTCGCCGGGAGCCGGGCGAGGCGTGGCCTGCTCGTGGCGGCGGCGGTGGTCAACTGCGGCGTGGCGGTGCTCACCTCCCTGCCGGTGCTGCCGATCGACGTGATCGGCAAGACCCCGATCCCCGCCATCAACATCGGCATCGCCGACGAGATCGGCTGGCCGCGCTATGTGGCTCAGGTCAAGGAGGTGTACGACGCCCTGCCGGCCGAGGACAAGCCGCACGCGATCCTGTTCACGGGCAACTACGGCGAGGCCGGCGCGCTGGACCGCTACGGCAAGCCGCTCGGCCTGCCCGATGTCTACAGTGGACAGAACGAGCTGTGGTACTTCGGCCCGCCGCCCGAGTCGGCGACGGTCGTCGTGTGGGTTACCGAGGGTGACGGCCCGGTCGGCAGCTCGGCCTTCGGCTCGTGCGAGGCCAAGGCGAGGCTCGACAACCGTTACGGCGTCGACAACGAAGAGCAAACAGCTCGCGTCTTCGTCTGCCGCGACCGCAGGCAGACCTGGGCTGAGCTGTGGCCGAAGGCCAAACATTTCGATTGATTTCAATTGTTTCAAGTGTGTGAGCGAGGCGACAGCCCGTTCACTTGGCGAGGTAATCGGCCGCCGCGTACCGTCATTTACGGATCCGGCGATTCCTGAAGTTGGGGAGCGACGGGGGTGTTCCGGGCCGAGAGGCCCACTCGCGGTGACGTGTCCGGGCGGGGCGCGTCACTGCAACCGGCGGCACAGAGCGGGTGTCGTGGACTGGGGGTGCACGTCACCCGCTGCCGCCGGTACGAGTTTTGCGTGCTCGGCGTGGCCGTGCCTGACGGAGTTGGCCAGCAGCTCGCTGATCGCGAAGTAGGCCGCCGCGAAACTTAAGCCGGCCGTAAAGACGTATCCCGCGCGATGGCCGTAATTTCCTCGCATGCGCGTTGCGCGTCTCTTCGCCGCTGCCATTCTGCTGACGTCGATCGCCGCCTGTGGCGACAAGGCCGCAAATGGTTCCCCCGAAGCCCTCGATTCCTCGTCGCCGTCCTCCGCGTCTTCGGCGTCCCCCGCGGACGACGGCGGTGCCGGCGCCCTCGCCGCGGCCGGCGCGACCGCATCGCCCACCGCCGCCAAGACCTCGGCCGCCGCCGCGTCCTCGGGCAAGGCGCCGACCCAGACGTTCGCGGTGGCGAGCGCGCAGTTCACGTTCACGCGGGCGGGGCGGACGCTGCGCACCGTGGTCTGGTACCCGAAGTCCTCCGGCCGCTTCCCCCTGGTCCTGTGGAGCCACGGCCTGCACGGCTCGCCGGAGGGCTATGCCGGCGTGACCCAGAAGATCGCCGCCGCCGGCTTCGTCGTGGCCGCCCCGGCGTACCCGTTCACCAACGATAAGGCCGACCCGTTCAACCAGAACGACATGGCCAACCAGCCGGCCGACGCCTCCACCGTCATCACCGAGGTCCTGCGGCAGGACACCCAGTCCGGCTCGGCCCTCGCCGGCCGGATCGACACCGCCCACGTCGGCGCCGCCGGCCACTCCGCGGGCGGCTACACCACCGCCGGCCTGCTCTCGGGCTCGACCCGCGACGCCCGGCTGAAGGGCGCCGTCATCGTCTCGGGCGGCTCCATGGGCGGCAAGTTCACCGGCGCGGCCACCCCGGTGCTGTTCATCCACGGCGACGCGGACACCACCGTGCCGTACGGCAGCGGAAAGTCCCTCTACGACGGCTGCACGTGGCCGAAGGGCTTCCTGACCCTCCTCGGCGGCGACCACGGCGCCTCGCTGTGGGGCGCCACGCCGGCCGCCACGGCGGTCTCGAAGACGATGCTCGACCTGTTCCGCTACAGCCTGTACGGCGACGCGGCCGCCCGCTCCCGCCTGCGCTCCGACGCGACCGCCCCCAACGCCGCCAAGTACGACGGCACCCTCTGAATCGGGGCGAACCCGATAAGTCGGGCGCTGGCGCGCCGCGACTTAGGGTGACCGTCAATAGGGTGGACTCGGGGTGTTTCGGGCATAGATGACGAAAGTGGGCACGGCCTCGGTCGGGGCATGGGAGTTGTCTACGCTCCGTGTCCGGTTTGGGGTTGTCCGTGCCCGGGATTCCATTGTGGTTGCACGAGGCGGTCTGGGTGCAGTTCGCCGTGTTGCTGCCCGTTTGGGGTGACTTCGATCCGATGCATCCGCTTGGTTGTCACCGTCGGCGGGTTCCGGATCGGGTGGTGTTCTTCCAGATCTTCAAGGCGGCTGACGCGCAGTTCGGCGGTCGCTGGCCCGGCCGGGTCACTGTCCACCTTGACGCTGGCTGCGACTGGGCACCAACCCGGGGCCTGCTCGCCGGGCGCGGCTGGCGCGGACGGATCGCCCGGCGCGGGAAACCCGCCCCGATCCAGACCGGCCGGCGCTGGGTCGTGGAAGCCAGCCACGCGTGGATGAACGACTTCGGCGAACTCCGCCGCCACACCGACCGCCGCGTCTCCATCATCGGCTTCTACCACGACCTCGCAGCTGCGTTCGTCACCTTCCGTTACCTCGTCGGCTGTGCTCGCACCGACGACCGATGGGATGGCAGAACCGCCACCCGCTGCCTCTGACCAGCGTGGAGGCGTTCGTGACAGTGAGTGGCTGGCAGTGCAGTGGCTTGGCGTTCTGCACTGCCGATGAGTGCGTATTTGCTGCAATGCTCTGCCGGTGGCGCGTTGGGATGGTGCTCGACCTTTCGCAGGCTTCGGCGGAATTGGCAGCCGGCCGGACGTGGCAGATGCAAGAACCGGCTGCGATATGTTGCCGATGTACGCGGATGGCGGCCGATTGTGCGACGCGTTGCCGCACTGGCGGGCCGGTGTGACGGTGGCGGTGGTGTTGGTGTACGACGGCCCGTGCGGGCGCGCCCGGACGCTGCGGCGCCGTCCTTGAGGTCCGGCGGTGCGGGATCGGTGTGGTCGGCGGCGACCCGGTCGGCGAGGTGTTCGGCCTGTTCGGGCGGTAGCGTCGGCGGGGCCGACGCGGGGGCCGGGTCGGGCCGGTCCCGCCGATCGTTGGCCGCGGTCACCGGCGGGACGCCACCGTGGATGCGGCGTAGCTTCTCGGCGTGCCGCTGAGCAAGGCCCCACGCTCGATGCCGCTCATGTTCCCGACGGAACTGCTCCCTTGCCGGACAATACCGCCGAGACCTGGTGCGGTCACGCATGGCAGCCAATTCCGTGCGACTGAAGAATGACAGCTGCCCCATGCCATTAATTATCCCCGAGCCCGACCAGAATCACCGCCCCGAACGGTAACGACAATGTCAAATGGTGCACGCTCATACCGCAGACCGCGATCGCCGGCACGAGGCCCATCGCGACGCTGAGTGATTGACGGTTCAAGAGTGCTGCCCGGCCAGGCCTGACCGGCGACGCGGGTCGACGGGTTCGGCAAACTCCGCCGCCACACCGACCGCCGCCTTCGCCTCAACCTATTGACGGTCACCCTTATCTGACTTATACGTCCGCCGGAGGAAAGTCAGAAATGTCGTGGCGCGCCAGCACCCGACATTTCGCCCAAATCGCCGCCGTGGGGCGAAGACGTCCAGTGAGCGGCCCCGTTGGCCAGCGGCTCACGAGCGCGCCGATCCCGGCCGGGTCGCCCGAACTACCGTCGCAGGGCGAAGACGTCCAGCAGGCCGGTGAGTTCCAGCTGGGCGTAGGCCAGCGGGCGGGGATTGCGCAGGCGCAGGGTGCAGCCGGCCCCGTTGGCCAGTTTCCAGCAGCTCACGAGCGCGCCGATCCCCGCCGAGTCCAGCAGCGTGACCTGGTCGAGGTCCAGGACCAGGGCGTCAGGGTGGAAGGCGGGGAGCACGGCGCGCACGGCCTCGGTCACCTGCTCCCGGGTGGCCAGGTCGAGCTCACCGGCCAGGCGGATGACCACCGTGTCCGGGCGCGTGGCCTCCAGGGTCGCCGACAAGCCGTCCAACTGCCGCCTCCTCCAGTGCTGGAGGGCCGCCACTACCCAGCCACTGGCACGGCAAACCTTTCCGCCTCCAGTTGCTTGGCCACCCGGCGCTCGCGAGCCGGCTGGATCAGCAGGTGGCCCGCCGCGGCCAGCAGGCCCAGGGCGCCGCAGATGATCCAGTGCCAGTCGCCGAGGTACTGCAGGCTGGCCCCGCCCGCGGCCGGCGCGATGAAGCTCGCGGCCGGGAAGGTCAGGTAGAACACGCTCTGGTACCGCCCCCGCAGCGCCTCCGGCGAGAGCTCGGCGATGACGGCGGCGTTCGGCGGCGCGGCGATCATCGAGCCGACCGTCCAGATGGTGGCCGCGGCCAGGTAGCCGGTCACGCCGTCGGCCAGTGAGACGGCGGCGAAGCCCAGGCCGAGGAAGACGTTGGCGACGGCGAGCGCGGTGCCCTTGCGCCAGCGGTCGATCAGGCGCGGTACGAAGAGCTGGCCGACGACGATGAGCAGGGCGGCGTACGCGACGACCGAGCCGTAGACGGACGGCCGCAGCCCGTCGGCGGTGATCGACAGCGGCAGGATGGTCGAGGTCTGCATGGACAGGATCGCCAGCAGCAGCGACAGGGCCACGAAGAGCATGTAGGCGCGGTCGGTCAGCGCCGTGTGCAGGCCGCCGGAAGGCTTGGCCGAGGCCGTGGCCGTACGCGTGGCGGGGCGGGTTTCCGGGATCTTCCACAGGATGAGCACGGCCGTGACGAGCGTCGCGCTCGCGTCTACGGCGAAGAGCAGCGTGAAGCTCACCTCGGCGAGGGATCCGGCCAGTACCGAGGCCACCGCCATGCCGAGGTTGAACGCCCAGAACTGCAGGTTGAAGGCGCGGCTGCGGTCGGTGGCCGGGGTCACGTCGACGATGGCGGCCACGAACGCCGGGCCCGGCATCGAGTGCATCAGGCCGAGCAGGGCGGCCAGCGCGGCGATGAGCCAGATCGGCTCGGCCAGGGCCAGGCCGGTCAGCGCCACGACGGCGCCGAAGTGTGCCAGCAGCAGCGTCGGGCGGCGGCCCCAGCGGTCGGCCAGCACGCCGCCGAGCAGGACGCCGGCGATGCCGCCGATGCCGTAGACGCCGCCCACCAGGCCGGCGATCGACAGGGTCAGGTGGCGGTCGGACGTCAGGTAGAGGGAGAAGACCAGCGCGACGAAACCGCCCACGCGGTTGATGAGCATGCCGGACCAGAGGTACCAGTAGAGCCCGGGGAGGCCCCCGATCGTGGCTCGGTACCAGTTGCGCACGAAGAACCGTCCTTTTTAGTTAAGCAGCCTTACAGTTGGATCTTATCCAGCTCGTTTTCGGCAGCGGACGCGGTTCCTATCCGCCGGTTGCGGCCCAACCGAAGCACGGTGTTGCCGCCGGCCCAGCTCTCGGCATCGTAATGTCCGACACGGTTTCGCATCCTTACACCAGGGCCGTGTGATGTCGAAGGGATTCGGTACGGGAGGATGAGTTCATGAGCGAAGTCGGGACACTGGTGCTCTTGCGGCACGGTGAGAGCGAGTGGAACGCCAAGAACCTGTTCACCGGCTGGGTCGACGTGGACCTCAGCGCCCAAGGAGAGGCCGAGGCCCGTCGGGGCGGCGAGCTGATCCGTGAGTCCGGTCTCCTGCCGGATGTGGTGCACACGTCAGTGCTGCGCCGTGCCATCCGTACCAGCGAGATCGCCCTGCACACGGCCGACCGCCACTGGATTCCGGTCCAGCGCACCTGGCGGCTCAACGAGCGCCACTACGGCGCCCTGCAGGGCAAGAACAAGAAGCAGACGCTGGACGAGTTCGGCGAGGAGCAGTTCATGCTCTGGCGCCGCTCCTACGACACGCCCCCGCCGGCCATCGCCGACGACGACGAGTGGTCGCAGGCGGGCGACGCGCGCTACGCGGCGCTGCCCCCGGAGCTGCGCCCGAAGACCGAGTGCCTCAAGGACGTCGTGGCGCGGATGCTGCCGTACTGGTACGACCAGATCGTCCCGCAGCTGCGCAACGGCAAGACGGTTCTGGTCGCCGCGCACGGCAACTCGCTGCGGGCGCTGGTGAAGCACCTCGACGGCATCTCCGACGAGGCGATCGCCAAGCTCAACATCCCGACGGGCATCCCGCTGCGCTACGACCTCGACGCCGACCTCAAGCCGATCACGGCCGGCGGCACGTACCTCGACCCGCAGGCGGCCAAGGAGGCCGCCGAGGCCGTGGCCAACCAGGGTCGCAAGTAACCGTCACAAGGAACAACGGTTCGCATGCGGGGGAGGGGCCGGCGGCCCCTCCCCCGAAGCGTTACTGGGCCGGGCGGGAGTCCAGCGACTCGCCCGTGACGAGGAACACGACGTGCCGGCCGGCGTTGACCGCGTGGTCGGCGTAGCGCTCGTAGAAGCGCCCGAGCAGCGCCGAGTCGACGGCGGCCTCGGTGTCCTCGGTCCACTTCGGGCCGAACATGATCCCGAACAGGTCGTTGTGCAGCTTGTCCATGGCGTCGTCGTCCCGCTCGAGCTGGGCGGCGGCGACCACGTCCAGGTTGGAGATGGCGCTGGAGATCTTGCCGGCGATGCGGTCGGCCACCGTGCCCATCTGCTCGAACGTGGCGACCAGCGGCTCCGGCACGGCGTGAGCCGGGTGGCGGCGCAGCGCCGTCTTGGCCACGTGGTCGGCCAGGTCGCCCATCCGCTCCAGGTCGGCCGCCAGGTGCAGGGCGGTCAGCACCAGCCGCAGGTCGGAGGCGACCGGGGCCTGCCGGGCGCACAGGTCGTACACCTTGTCCTCGACCAGCCGGTACAGGGCGTTGACCTCGGCGTCGCGGGCGATGACCTCCTCGGCATCGGTCTGGTCGGCGTTGAGCAGGGCGTTGGTGGCCCGGTTCATGGCCGAGCGGACCGCGTCGGCCATCCACACCAGCAGCTTGTTGACCTGCAGCAGGTCTGACCGGTATTCGTCGCGCATAATGCTCCAATCGTTGTGTACGTCACCGTAGGGCCCTTAGCGGCCCATGCCGATGAACAGTGGCCGCCACCAGGGTGAACACTGGACGTCTTGAGCCCGATTCGTACCTCCGTGCGCGCTGGATGCGCTAACCGGTCTCCTACGATCGGAGCGTGGATTGGAAGTTCCGGCAGTCGAAGGCCGAAGGTCCGGCGATGACCGAGGTTCTCGACGCGCTGCAGGTCGGCGTGCTCGTGCTCGACGAGCTCGACAAGCCCGTGCTGGCCAACGCGGCCGCGCGGGAGATGGGCCTCGTCCGCCAGCGGCAGGCCGGCGGCGTGGCGGTGACCGAGGAGGCGCACACGATCGTGCGGACCCTCGCCGGCCAGGTGCGGCGCACGGGCATCACCCGGGTCGTCGAGCTGGACCTGCCCCGCCTGACCCACGGCGAACCACTCGGCGTCAACGTCCGCGCGGTCGCGCTCGACTCCGGCCGGGTGGCGATCGAGGCGGCCGACGTGACCGAGGCCCACCGGGTGGCGCGGGTGCGCCGAGACTTCGTCGCCAACGTCAGCCACGAGCTCAAGACGCCGGTCGGCGCGCTGCAGCTGCTGGCCGAGGCCCTACTGGACGCCACCGACAAGGACCCGGCCGCCGCGATCCGGTTCGCCGAGCGCATCAAGCACGAGTCGACGCGGCTCGGCCGGCTCGTCTCCGAGCTGCTCGAGCTCTCCCGGCTGCAGGGCGCGGAGCCGCTGCCCGAGCCGGAGCCGGTCGACGTCGACAAGATCACCGCCGAGGTGCTCGACCGGGCCAAGACCCCCGCCTCGGCCAAGGAGATCGAGCTGCGCTTCCAGGGCGTGCGCGGCCTGACCGTGTACGGCAACGAGAACCAGCTGGTGACGGCGGTGTCCAACCTGGTGGAGAACGCCATCGCGTACTCCCCGGAGCGCACGGCGGTCACGGTCACCACCAGCGAGGACAACGGGTACGTCGAGATCGCCGTGGCCGACCAGGGCATCGGCATCGAGCCGCGCGACATCGACCGCATCTTCGAGCGGTTCTACCGCGCGGACCGCGCCCGTTCCCGGGCCACCGGCGGCACCGGGCTGGGCCTCGCGATCGTCAAGCACATCTCGACCAACCACGGCGGTCGCGTGACGGTGACCAGCACGGTAGGAGTTGGCTCGACGTTCACGTTGCGGCTGCCCTCGCGTCCGACGGAGGCCGCGTTGGCGCTACCGCCGTCAGTTGAGATCGGAGGGGCCCCATGATCGTTATGCAACAGCAATCTCCACCCCGCGGTTCGCAGCGCAGTGCGGCTCCCCGGCAGCTACGAAAGGACAGCACGTTGGCGCGCGTACTCGTGGTCGAGGACGAAGAGTCGATCTCGGACCCGTTGTCGTACATGCTCCGTCGCGAGGGCTTCGAGGTCTCCATCGCCGCGACCGGCACCGAGGCCTTGACCGAGTTCGACCGCACGGGCGCGGACATCGTCCTGCTCGACCTCATGCTGCCCGAGATGTCCGGCACCGAGGTGTGCCGGCAGATGCGGCAGAAGTCCAACGTGCCGATCATCATGATCACCGCGCGGGACAGCGAGATCGACAAGGTGGTCGGCCTGGAGATCGGCGCCGACGACTACGTCACCAAGCCGTACTCGCCGCGCGAGCTGGTCGCCCGGATCCGCGCGGTGCTGCGCCGCCAGGTCGACACGGTCGGCGAGCTGGCCCCGCCGACGCTGTCGGCCGGCCCGGTCCGCATGGACGTCGACCGGCACGTGGTGACCGTGGCGGGGGATGCCGTACAGCTGCCGCTCAAGGAATTCGAGCTGCTCGAGCTGCTGCTGCGCAACGCGGGCCGGGTGCTGACCCGCGGCCAGCTCATCGACCGCGTGTGGGGCGCCGACTACGTGGGCGACACCAAGACCCTCGACGTGCACGTCAAGCGGCTGCGCTCGAAGATCGAGCCGGAGCCCTCGGCGCCGCGGTACATCGTCACGGTCCGCGGCCTGGGCTACAAGTTCGAGCCGTAAACCTCGAGCCTCAGCCGGCATTGGCGACCGATTCGCGGTTGCGCCTGCGCTCCTCCATCTCACGGCGCAGGACGTAACCGCGAATCGCGCGCCCGATGAGCTCGCTCGTCTCGTACGTGATGATCACGTCATAGGTGGTGTTCTCCGGGTCACGGCGGACAAACAGCACGCAACCGTGCAGCGTGATCACCTGCTGTTCGAGCGAGACCCGCACCTCCACCCGGTCGTCGCGGTCGAAGCGGTCCTCGACCATCCGGCAGCGCACGCCGCCCTCGGAGAGGTCGATGACCCGGCCCGAGTACGTGGTGCCGCCCATCGTGACCTCGACCCGCTCGCCGCCCCCGCCGCGCACGTAGTTGCGCCGGGTCTGCAGCCGGATCGACCCGTCCGTCTCCAGCAGCCAGCGCGGCGGCTGCTCGCGGCCCAGGCCGACGAGCTTCACGTCGACCGCCTGCCGCCGGTCGCCCGCCACCCAGGCCAGCTCCATCGACGCGCCGACCTTGGGCGCGTCCGCGGAGCTCACGCCGAAGGGCGCGGCCACGGTCAGGCGCTTGCCGCTGACATCCTCGACCCGGGACTGATAGGCCTCGCCGTCCATCAGCACCACGTCGACCAGGGCGTTGATCGCGGGCAGGCTGGTCACGCCCGCACCTTCGGCTCGCCCGGGCGAGACTTGAGAAGTCCTGCCGCACGACCCGCCCGGCTGCCGTAGCGTGTTGGCTGGTGCGCAACTTCAACACCGGCCCGGCCGGCATGCTTCTGATGGTCGTCGGCCTGCTGCTGACGGTCAGCTCGACCTACACGGCGGTCGCCAAGCACGGCTGGCCGGATCTCCTGCCGAGCATCCTGATCGGCCTGTCGCTGACGGCGGTGGGCTACTCCCTCGTCGCCCGGGCCCGCCGCTCGCAGTCGCGATCAGACGGGCCGGATGGGGATGAGCTTTAGCGCCGCGGTGGTGGCGGGGTGCGGGGCGACCAGGCCCTGGGCGGCCCGGGCGGCGCACAGCTCGGCCAGCCGGGCGTAGGCCGCCTTGCCGATCAGCTCGGTCAGCTCCGGCTCGTACTCCTGGTACATCCGCTTGTCCCCGACGTGCGCCTCCGGCGACGAGGTGCACCACCAGTGCAGGTCGTGCCCGCCCTCGCCCCAGCCGCGCCGGTCGAACTCGCCGAGCGTGGAGACCAGCACCTTGGTGCCGTCGGGGCGCTTGCGCCAGTCCTGCTCCCGGCGCACGGGCAGCTGCCAGCACACGTCCGGCTTGTACTCCAGCGGATGCACGCCGTCGCGCAGTGCCTGCCCGTGCAGCGCGCAGCCGCCCCCGCCGGGGAAGCCGGGGTCGTTCTGGAACACGCAGCCCCCACCGGGCCGGGTGGCCGTGCGCAACGCCTGGCTCTTGCCGTCGACGGTGTCGTTCTCGGTCCACCGCTTGAAACCCCGGCGATAGTACTGCCAGTGCTCCGGCGTCAGCTTCTTGACCGCGGCGCGCACGCGCTGCTGGTCGTCGTCGTCGGTGAAGAAGGCGCCGTGCGAGCAGCAGCCCTCTTCGGCCCGCCCCTCGATGATCCCGTGGCACCCGCGCCCGTAGACACAGGTCCAGTTGGACAACAGCCACGTCAGGTCGGCCCGGATCAGGTGGTCCTCGTCGGCCGGATCGGCGAACTCGAGCCACTCGCGCGGGAAGTCCAGGTCGACCTCGAGGCTGCGCGGGTCATCTGCCTCATCGACTTCAACCTCATCGACTTCAACCTCGACGTGGATGTTCATTCGACCAAGGCTACGCCCTCGCCGTTACGGTTTACGCATGCGACTCGGCGTGCTCGATGTAGGCTCCAACACCGTTCATTTGCTGGTGGTGGACGCGCACCACGGCGCGCACCCGTGGCCGGCCCACTCCCAGAAGGCGGAGCTGCGCCTGGCCGAGCGCATCGGCCGGGACGGCAACCTGACCAAGGCCGGCGCCGACAGCCTGGTCGCCGCCGTCGCCCAGGCCCACGCCGCCGCCGAGCGGCTGGAGGCCGACGACCTGCTCGCCTTCGCCACCTCGGCCGTGCGCGACGCCCGGAACTCGTCCCGCGTGCTCAAGCGGGTCCGCGAGGAGACCGGCGTCGACCTGCAGGTGCTCTCCGGCGAGGCCGAGGCAATCCTGACGTTCCTGGCCGTGCGCCGATGGTTCGGCTGGTCGGCCGGGCGCCTGCTCGTGATGGACATCGGCGGCGGATCCCTCGAGCTGGCGGCCGGGATCGACGAGGAGCCGGATGTGGCGCTGTCGGTACCGCTGGGAGTCGGCCGCCTGACCCGCGAACGCCTCAGCGGCGACCCGCCGAGCGCGGCCTCCGTCGAGGCTTTGCGCGAGTACGCCGAGGCCGAGGTGGCCCGCACGGCCGAGCGCCTGCTCAAGAGCGGCTGGGACCGCCCGGTCGCCACCTCGAAGACCTTCCGCACCCTGGCCCGCCTCGCCGGCGCGGCCCCCTCCGGCGCCGGCCCGCGGGCACCGCGCCGGCTCACCCGCACCGGCCTCCACCAGGTGCTCTCCTTCATCCGGCGCATCCCGTCGGCCGGCCTGGCCGAGATCGACGGCGTCAGCCCGGGCCGCGCCCACCAGATCCTCGCTGGCGCCGTCGTGGCCGACGCGACCATGCGGATGCTGGGCATCGACGAGGTGCAGGTCTGCCCCTGGGCCCTGCGCGAAGGAGTGATTCTTCGCCGTTTGGAAGTGTTGGAGTCGCGTTGATCGACAGGAGACGCTACCTGGGCCGGGCTAGCCTGGTGGTGTGAGTCGTCAAGTTCCGGTCCTGTTGTCCACCTCCTCGGTTTTCCCGGAGCCGACCGCGGCCGGCTTCGAGATGGCCGCCGCGCTCGGCTACGACGGCGTCGAGGTCATGGTGTGGTCCGACGCCGTGAGCCAGGACTCCGGCGCGCTGGTCGGCCTCTCCCGCCACTACGACGTGCCGGTGCTCTCCGTGCACGCGCCATGCCTCATGGTGACGCAGCGCGTGTGGAGCCCCGACCCGTGGGAGCGCCTCCGGCGCGCGGCCGAGCTCGCCGACACGCTCGGCGCCACGACGGTGGTCGTGCACCCGCCGTTCGCCTGGCAGCGCGAGTACGCCCGGACCTTCCAGTCCGGCCTCCTGCGCCTGGGCCGGCAGTTCCCCGCCATCCGCTTCGCCGTGGAGAACATGTTCCCGCTGCGCGGCGTGGGCCGCGAGTTCGTCCCGTATGCGCCGGGCTGGGATCCCACCGAGACCGGCTTCGACGCCTACACCCTCGACCTGTCGCACTGCGCCGCATCTCGCATGGACGCCATCGCCCTGGCCGACACCATGGCCGGCAACCTGGCCCACGTCCACCTGGGCGACGGCACGGGCAAGGGGCGCGACGAGCACCTGGTGCCGGGGCGGGGCACCCAGCCCTGCGCCAAGCTGCTGGCCTCGCTGGACGCCCGGGGCTTCACCGGCTCCGTGGCGGTGGAGGTGGGCACGCGGAAGGCTGGCAGCCGGGCCGAGCGGGAGGCCGACCTGGCCGAGTCCCTGCGCTTCGCCCGCCAGCACCTGGCCACGCCGTCCCCGGTCGCCTGACCTGTTCCTGCCCCGCGCTCGCGCGGCTTCGTGCCGATGTCGGTGCTGGCGCGGCGTCCTGCTCCGCGCTCGTGCGGCTTTGTACCGATAAGTCGGGCGCTGGCGCGCCACGACTTATCCGACTTATACCCCGACAGGCGAAATATCTGAAACAGGCAGTTTCGCACATCGCGCAAAACTGCGCCGGAAGGTGCTGGGAAGCGCGGGACTCAACCTGCGGGGGAAGCGCAGCCGCGGGAGGTGCGGCTTCCAGCTGTGCGAAGGCGCGCGCCCGGCAAGGGAGAAGAGCATTCAAGCCGCGGGGGTATTGCCCGAAGCCGCTGGCGAGGCGGGCTTTGAAGGGCCGGCGTGGGGGAATGGGTCCAAGCCGCACGCAAGCGCGGTGTCGAGCCGCGCGTCGCAAGCGCGGACAGGCCGCCGAAGGGTTGCGGCCCCGATGCGTGGTCCGATCCGCACGCAAGTGCGGCGTCGAGCCGTGCACAGGTGCAGCCCGGGGCCGCGGGCAGGCACGCCGAAGCATGCGGCCCCGGTCCGCGGAGGTGCGTCCACGAGCCGGGGCCGAAGAAGTCGATGTCAGATCCTGCGTACGGACTCGGCCTGGGGGCCCTTGGGACCCTGCTTGATCTCGAATTCGACGCGCTGGTTCTCGTCGAGGCTGCGATAGCCATCCGCGACGATCGCGGAGAAGTGGACGAAGACGTCGTTGCCGCCGTCGACGCTGATGAAGCCGAAGCCCTTCTCAGCGTTGAACCACTTCACGGTTCCCTGGGCCATGGTGCTGTTTCTCCTTCGTAGGGCGTTGTGATCCGGTGACGTACCCGGTGTCGGGGGCCGGCCCAACGAAGGCCGGCACCGCATCGCCCAACCCCGCGTGTCCGATTTATCGGACGCGCGGTAAAGCGAACCACATGACGCAAGATATGCCGAAACTAGCAGCGTCCGTGTGGTTTTCCGGCAGTTACGCCGTGACGACCGCCCGATCGGAGTCATCGACCGGGAGGTCGGCGACCGCCGCAGGGGCGAGTGAGGCACGCTTGCGCGCCCGGTGGGCGGCCACGTGCGAACGGGTGGCGCAGCGCTCCGAGCAGAAGCGGCGGCAACAGTTGGACGAGGTGTCCAGGTACACGTTGCCGCAGCGATCATCGGCGCAGACGCCGAAGCGGGTGCTCCCGTGCTCGCAGAGCCACACGGCCAGGCCCCAGGCGGCTCCGGCGAGCAGCTCCGAGCTGACCGACGAGCCGCGACCGGTCACGTGCATGTGCCAGTCGTGGGTGTCGTGGCCGGAGATGCGCGGCTGCATGGGATACGCCTCGAGCAGCGCGTTGAGCTCGGCGACCGCGGCCACGTCGCGGCCGGACGAGCCGTGCTCGAAGACCTCCCGGAGCCGCTTGCGGGCGCGCCGGAAGGCGATCAGATCGCGTTCCGTGCCCTCCGCGGTCTGCCAACTGTCCTCGCCGAAGAGTGCGACGAGGTCCTGCATGCTTTCGAGCGGCGCGTTGACGATGTCGACGGCGGTCCGCGCATACGCGTCGAAGTCCACCCGACCAAGGTAGTCAAGAAATGCCACAGTGGCGACCAGGCGTCACCGGACGTCTCCGGTTCTGTCTACGCTCGGCACATGCTCAGATCGGTCATCCTCGCCGCCGCCCGCTCCCACAGGGTCGAGCGGCTCGTCGAAACCGCCCCGGTCAGCCGCAGTATCGTGCGTCGCTTCATCGCCGGGGAGCACGCGGAGGACGCGCTACAGCGCACCCGCGAGCTGGCCGCCGACGGCCTGGCCGTCACCATCGACTACCTGGGGGAGGACACCACCAATCCCGAACAGGCCGAGGCGACCCGCGACGAGTACATCAAGCTGCTCGACGCCCTGCACGCGGCCGAGCTGACCCCCGCCGCCGAGGTGAGCGTGAAGCTCTCCGCGCTCGGGCAGGTCTTCGACGAAAAGCTCGCGTACGAGAACGTCCGCGCGATCTGCGCCAAGGCCTCCGAGGCGGGCACCACCGTGACGCTGGACGCCGAGGACCACACCACCACCGACTCGACGCTGGACGTGCTGGGCCGGCTGCGCGGGGAGTTCCCGACGACGGGCGCGGTCCTGCAGGCCTACCTGCGCCGCACCGAGGCCGACTGCCGCGAGCTGGCCGTCGAGGGGTCCCGGGTGCGGCTGTGCAAGGGCGCCTACAGGGAGCCCGAGTCGGTGGCGTACCAGGGCCGCCTGGACGTCGACAAGTCCTACGTGCGCTGCCTCAACGTGCTGATGTCCGGCACGGGCTACCCGATGATCGCCACCCACGACCCGCGCCTGGTGGCCATCGGCGAGGACCGAGCCAAGTGGTTCGAGCGCAGCCCCGACGAGTTCGAGTTCCAGATGCTCCACGGCGTGCGCCCCGAGGAGCAGCTGCGCCTCGCCCAAGCGGGCTACACCGTGCGGGTCTACCTGCCGTACGGCACCCAGTGGTACGCCTACATGATGCGCCGCCTGGCCGAGCGCCCGGCGAACGTCGGCTTCCTGGCCAGGGCCCTGCGCTCGCGCGCTTAGCAACGCCGGGGGCCGGCGGGAGGAAACGACCCGGACCGCTCATCCCGTCCGTTCTCGTCCGTACGGGCGACGCGGCGCCTTGACCGGGTCACGTACGGTCCGGCGGTGATGGAAGGGGACGGACGGCGGCACGCGGGCGCAACCGACGACACCGCGACCTACCCGGCGCTTCCCCGGCCGCGCGGGCCCGAGTCCGACGAGCAGGCCTCGCCGCCCTTCATTGCGCGGCGGTACCCCGAGCAGCCCCCCGCCCCGCGGCAGTACCCCGAGCAGCCCTCTGCCCCGCGGCGGTACCCCGAACAGCCCTCTGCCCCGCGGCGGTACCTCGAACAGCCCCCCGCCCCGCGGCGCACCACGACGCTGCGCGCGGCCCTGTTCGGCGTCCTGGCCTTCCTGCTGTTCGCGCCGGCGGCCGCCGTCGCGTACACCACGGTCCGCGAGGAGGGCGGCGTCACCGTCGCCGCCCAGGAGCTGCCCGCCGGCCGGGACCGGGACGTCGGTCCCGGTGCGCCCGCCGGCCGCTCGCCCGCCCCCGGCGGGACCCATCGGCCGGCCCCGACCACCGTCGACGGCAGGATCCGTCAGGCCCTCGCCGACCAGGCGGCGGCGCTGCTGGCGGACGACCAGGACGGCTTCCTGGCCGCCGTCGACCCGTCCGCACCCGCGCTGCGCGACGACCTCGCCCGCCGCTTCGGCTCGCTGCGCCAGCTGCAGGTCAAGGTCTGGCAGCCGACGGTCAAGGGCAAGGTCCGGACCGAGGCCGGGGGCACCGCGTCGGCGATCGTGGCCGTGCAGTACTGCTTCGTGGTCCAGGCCTGCGAGCCGATGGGCCTGGAGGCGGACACCCGCTGGAACGTCTCCGGCAAGGCGGTCACGATGCTGGCCTTCGGCACGGCCAAGGCGCTCGGGCCGCGGCCGTGGGAGGCCAGCGAGCTGCACACGGCCGTCGGCTCGCGGGTGGTGATGTCGACGACCGCGAAGTACGCCTCCCGTCTCTCCTCGATGCTGGCCACCGCGGAGAAGGCCGCCGTGCTGACCGACAAGTTCGCCCGCTGGGGGTCTCCGCCGTCGCGGTACGTGGTCTACCTGGCCGGGCCGGACGAGTGGGCGTCCTGGTACGGCATCAACCAGGCGGCCTGGGTGGCCGGCTTCGCGATGCCGCTGAACGCGAGCGCGACCGAGATCGTCGTCAACGCCGCGCGGATCGACACCAGGCAGGCGCTCGACGTGCTGCGCCACGAGTTCACGCACGTCGTGACGCTGGACGGGGTCGAGAAGGCCTACCCGCACACCTGGTGGCTGGTCGAGGGCGTCGCGGAGTACGTCCGCATGAAAGGCGCCGGCAACAAGCCCTTCGACGGCATGGCCGACGTGCGCTCCTACGCGCGCAGCGGGCGCTGGGACGGCACCATCGCCCTCGACGACCCGCCGGACGGTGCCACCACGACCGACGTCAGCGGCCGCTACGGCGTGGCCTACCTGTCCCTGCAGCACCTGGCCGAGCGCTACGGCGAGGACCGGCTGCTCGACTTCTTCGGCTACGCCGTGCGTCAGGGCGTGGCGCTGGGCGACGCCGCGCCCAAGGCCTTCGGCGTGAGCTGGGACGACATCCAGGCGGAGTGCGCGAAGGCCGTGCGGGCGCACGTCTGATTGGTGCAACTGCGATAGGCCGGGAACTCCGGGCCTATCGCTCATATACCCCGTCGGGAGAAATATCCGAAAAGTCGTGGCGCGCCAGCGCCCGACTTTTCGCAAGATCAATGCCCGTCGAACCGGCGGGGCAGGGGTGACGCGAAGGCGTATCTAAACTTGTCAGCGTGCATCGCGCCCCCTCGCGAACCGCGGCCGTGGCCCTCGTCATTCTCGTGTCGCTCACCGGCGCCTCCTGCAGCGGCCACGACAGCGGCATCGGGCTGGGCACCGCCGGGCGCGCCGACGTCGTCGAGGTCGTCGACGCGCCGGCCACCGTCACCGCCCGCGCCGCCGCCACGCTCACCGCGGCGGCCGACGGCACGCTGGCCACGCTCAGCGTCAAGCCGGGCGACACCGTCGCGGCCGGCCAGGTGCTGGCCGTCGTCGACTCGCCCTCGGCCCAGCAGCGGCTGAAGGAGGCGGGCGACGCCCTCGACGCGCTCAACAGGTCCGGCGGCGGCGGGGTCGGGGTCAAGAACCTCTCGGCCCAGCAGAAGCGCACCGACGACGCGGCCGCGAAGGCGTTCGCCGACGCGCGGACGGCCGCCGGGCAGATCGCCGACGCCGCGGTGCGCACGACGCTGGCCACCCAGATCGACCTTGCCGAGCGGACGTACCGGGAGGCGGCCGCCTCGGCGCGGGCCGTGATCCAGAGCGTCCAGCGCGGGCTGGCGAGCATCTCGCAGGCGATGTCGGCGCTGAGCGCGGCCCAGCGGGCGCAGGCACAGTCCGCCTACGACCTGGCCCGCTCCACCGTCGACCAGCTCACGCTGCGGGCGCCGGTGGCCGGGGTGGTGCAGCTGGGCGGCACCTCGGCGGCCGGCGCCCCGTCGATCACCGACCTCATCGGCGCGGCGGGCGGGGGACAGGCGCCGGCCGCGACCTCGGCGCCGGCGGGTGGCAGCGTGCCGGGGGTGGACCCCGCGGTACCCACCGGAGGAAAGGTCTCGGCGGGATCGGCCATCCTGACCGTGGTCGACGTCTCGGAGCTCGGGCTGATGGCCGAGGTCGACGAGACCGACGTGCTGCTGGTCGAGCCCGGCGTGACGGCCCGGGTGGAGCTCGACGCTGCACCGGGGGCCGCCTACGAGGCCACCGTGACCTCGGCCGACGTGCTGCCGACGACCTCGGCCCGGGGCGGCGTGGCCTACCGGGCGCGGCTGCGGCTCGGGGCCGGCCACTACGACGACGGGCGGGTCGCGCCGAGGCCCCGGCCGGGCATGAACGCCGTGGCCCACCTGCAGGTGCGCTCGATCCGGGACGCGGTCACGGTGCCGGCCGCCGCGGTGTTCAACGTGGGCGGCAAGGACGTCGTCTGGCTGGTCCGCGCGGGCAAGGCGGTGCAGCAGCCGGTCAGCGTCGGCGTCTCCGGGCAGGACCGCGTCCAGGTGCTCAGCGGCGTGGCCGACGGCGACCAACTCGTGGTGCGCGGCACGGACAAGGTCCAGCAGGGCATGGACCTGCCGAAGTGACGGCGGCACTGGTCGCTCAGGAGGTCACTCGCGAGTACGCCCTCGACGGCGTCACCGTGCCGGCACTGCGCGGGGTCAGCTTCACCATCGACGCGGGCGACTACGTGGCCATCATCGGGCCCTCCGGGTCGGGCAAGTCGACGCTCATGCACCTGCTCGGCGGCCTCGACCGGCCCACCTCCGGCCGGCTGCTGATCGGCGGGCGGGACGTCGCCGGGCTCGACCCGCGGGAGCTCGCCCGGCTGCGCAACGAGACCATCGGCTTCGTCTTCCAGTCGTTCCACCTGCTCGCCCGCACGAGCGCGGTCGACAACGTCGGGCTCCCGCTGGTGTACCGCGGGATGCGGGCCGGCGAGCGCCGGCGCCGCGCGGTGGCGATGCTGGAGCGGGTCGGGCTCGGCCACCGCCTCGACCACCGGCCCAACCAGCTCTCCGGCGGCGAGCAGCAGCGGGTGGCCATCGCCCGGGCCCTGGTCACCGACCCGCAGGTGCTGCTGGCCGACGAGCCGACGGGCAACCTCGACACCAAGAACGGCCAGGCCGTCCTCGCCCTGCTGGAGGCGCTCAACCGCGAGCAGGGGGTGGCGCTGGTGATCGTCACGCACGACCGCGAGGTGGCCGCGCGGGCCGACCGGCAGATCGTGATGCGCGACGGCGAGATCGTGCCCCGGCAGGGGCCCGACGGCGTGGCCGCGGGGGTCGCGTCGTGAGGCTCGCCGAGGCGTGGCGGGTCGCCGTCGACGCCCTGCGGGCCAACCGGCTGCGCAGCACGCTGACCATGCTCGGCGTGATCATCGGGGTGGCCGCGGTGGTCGTGCTCGTGGCCATCGGCACCGGCACCAAGCAGAAGATCGAGCAGCAGGTCGAGGGCCTCGGCTCCAACCTGCTCATCGTGGTGCCGGGCGAGGTCAACATCGGCTCGGCGCCGTCGGTCTCGCGCATGGACCTCTCCGACGTCGACGCCGTGTCGAAGATCGTCGGCGATCGCGGCCGGGTGGCGGTGACCGTCGCCTCGGGCGAGACCGTGGCGGCCGGCAACGCGCAGACCTTCGCCAGCGTCAACGGCGTCATCGAGACGACCCCGAACGTCTTCGTGCGCCACCTGGCCCGCGGCACGTACCTCACCCGCTCCGACGTCGACACCCAGCGCCGGGTCGCCGTGCTGGGCTGGGGCGTGGCCCGCAAGCTCTTCGGCGACCGGGACGCGGTCGGCCAGCAGCTGAGCATCGCCGGCGTGCGGTTCCGGGTGGCCGGCGTCTTCGAGCCGCTCGGGCAGAGCCTCGGGATCGATCGCGACAACGAGGTACATGTGCCGATCACGACCGCGCAGCGCCTGCTCGGCACCAATCGGGTCGACGGGATCGCGGTCAAGGCGCCCGACCGGGGCGAGATCGGGGACCTGTCCGCCCGGATCATCGCCGAGCTCACTCGCCGGCACCCGGGCACCCAGTTCAGCGCGGTGACGCAGGAGCAGATCCTCGGCGTGCTCGGCGACATCCTGGGCGTGCTGACCGGGGTGCTCGCCGCCATCGCGGGCATCTCGCTGCTGGTCGGCGGGGTCGGGGTATCGAACATCATGCTCGTGTCCGTGCGCGAGCGGACCAAGGAGATCGGGCTGCGCAAGGCGGTCGGCGCCCGGCCGCGCGACATCGGGGTGCAGTTCCTGCTCGAGGCGGTGCTGCTGACCACCCTGGGCGGCTTCATCGGGATGGCGCTCGGGGTCGGGGCGGCCCTCGTGGTCGCGGCCCTGTCACCGGTGCCGGCGGCGATCACCTGGTGGTCGCTCGCGCTCGCCTTCGGCGTCTCCGCGGGGGTGGGGATCATATTCGGCGTCGTGCCTGCCCAGCGTGCGGGCCGTCTCGATCCCGTGGTGGCCCTGCGCACCGAATGATCGAGTATCAGGGGCCACTGATCAACTTCGTGGCAAAGATTCCGACGAACCGGGGGTGCAAGTCACAGCAGTACCGCTACCGTACTGGTAACACGCTGATGGAGTAACGAGGCGAGCACGCCGGTCGGAGGTCGCGATGTCGAGCACGCCACACACCACCGAAGGCCGGTTGGGCGAGGTCAGGTTCCTGACCGTCGCCGAGGTGGCCACCCTCATGCGGGTGTCCAAGATGACCGTCTACCGTCTCGTCCACGCCGGTGACCTCACCGCCGTGCGCGTGGGCAGGTCGTTCCGGGTCCCTGAGCACGCGGTCGATGCATACCTGCGCGAAGCGTTCCGTGAGACCGCCTAGCGGCGGGGTCGTTTTCCGATCCAGCAGCGGTACGGCTACCCTTGAACGGCTAACCATGTCTTCAGCGTGCCAGCGATGGCACGCGCTCCGCTGTATCGAGGAGATGCTCGTATGGGCTCGGTGGTCAAGAAGCGCCGCAAGCGTATGGCCAAGAAGAAGCACCGCAAGCTGCTGCGCAAGACCCGCGTCCAGCGTCGTCGTCTCGGCAAGTAGCGTTCCCGCAGTTCATCCGGTGGCCGGTCCCTTCACGAGGGGCCGGGCCGCCCGGTCGTTCATGAGTCCTTCCGCGATCGGAGTCGCGTGAGCGCGTCGCCAAGCGTCGTGCTGGTGACCGGGGTGAGCCGATATCTCGGCGCTCACCTGGCCGCCCGGCTCGCCGCCGACCCGCGCATCCGCCGCGTCATCGCCATCGACGCCTCGGCGCCCGCCGGGGAGTTCGCCGACGTGCTCGCGGCGGCCGGGGAAAAGGTCGACCTGCACCAACTGGACCTGCGCACCCCCGGGGTGCTGCGGGTGATGGTCGACGCCCGCGTGGAGGCGGTGGCGCACCTCGCCGTGGCCACCGCGACCGACCAGCACGGCGGCCGCGCGGCGATGAAGGAGCTCAACGTCATCGGCACGATGCAGCTGCTCGCCGCCTGCCAGCAGGCGCCGCGGCTGGCCAAGCTGATCGTGCGCTCGTCGACCGCGGCCTACGGCGCCTCCTTCCGCGACCCGGCGATCTTCACCGAGGACACCGAGCCGCGCGAGGTGCCCCGGGGCGGGTTCGCCAAGGACGTGCTCGACATCGAGGGGTACGTCCGCGGCTTCCGCCGCCGCCGGCCCGACGTGGCCGCGACCGTGCTGCGCTTCGCGCCGTTCATCGGCTCCGCGGTGGACACGCGGCTCACGCGGTACTTCGCCCAGCCGGTCGTCCCCACGGTGCTCGGCCGCGACCCGAGGCTGCAGTTCCTGCACGTGGACGACGCCTTCGAGGTGCTCGAGCGCTCGGTCACCGAGGCGCACCCGGGCACCTTCAACGTGGCCGGGGCCGGGACGCTGACCCTTTCCCAGGCGGTACGGCGAGCCGGCCGGCTGACCATGCCGATCCTCGAGCCGGGCCTCAACGCGCTGGCCGGGCTGGGCCGCGCCGGCGTCACGCTCGACCAGCTCGACCTCTTCGTGCACGGCCGGGTGGTGGACACCACGAAGCTGATCCGCGAGTTCGGCTTCACGCCGCGCCCGACGGTCGAGGCCTTCGGCGAGTTCGTCCGCAGCCGCCGCGGGGGCGAGCTCCTGCCCGCGGATACGATTCGCTCCGTCGAGCAGTCCCTGCTCGAGGGTTTCCGCCGGACACGCGCGGCCAGGCTGGCGTTGGAGAGTGGCGATGACTGATCCGGATCTCCCCGATGTGTGGGACGACCGGGTCGCCGGCGCGCTGGCCTTCATCCGTGAGCGGCTGACCGGCGACTACGAGATCGACGGCTTCGGCTTCGACAAGCACCTCACCGACGGGGTGTTCCTGCCGATGCTGCGGCCGCTGTACCGGCAGTGGTTCCGCACCGAGGTCTTCGGCACCGAGCACGTGCCGAAGGAGGGCCCGGCCCTGGTCGTGGCCAACCACTCAGGCACGGTCGCCCTGGACGCGCTGATGCTCTCGGTGGCCGTGCACGACGAGACCGACGCCCGCCGCCACCTGCGCCTGCTCGGCGCCGACCTGGTCTTCCGCATGCCGTTCATGTCCGAGGTGGCCCGCAAGTCCGGCGCCACCCTGGCCTGCAACCCCGACGCCGAGCGGCTGCTCGCGGACGGGGAGCTGGTGGGCGTCTTCCCGGAGGGCTTCAAGGGCATCGGCAAGCCCTTCGCCGATCGGTACAAGCTGCAGCGCTTCGGCCGCGGCGGCTTCGTGTCGGCGGCCGTGCGGACCGGCACCCCGATCGTCCCGGTCTCCATCGTCGGCGCCGAGGAGATCTACCCGAAGATCGGCAACATCCGCCCGCTGGCCCGGCTGCTCGGCGCCCCGTACTTCCCGATCACCCCGACCTTCCCGTGGCTGGGACCGCTGGGCCTGATCCCGCTGCCGAGCAAATGGATGATCGAGTTCGGCGAGCCGATCCCGACCGAGGAGTACATCGACTCCGCCGACGACCCGATCGTGGTCTTCAACCTGGCCGACCAGGTCCGCGAGACGATCCAGCAGACCCTGTACAAGCTGCTCGAACGCCGCCCCGACGCGTTCTCCGCCTGACCGGTGTTTCCTCAGGCGTCCTCGGGATCGGGCGTGGCGGAGCGGCGGCGGCGCTTGCGCATCGCGGAGTAGGTGGCCAGGCCGCCGAGGACCACGCCCGTGGCGAGGGCGGCCGGCACGGCGATCTTGGCCGCCTTGCGGCCGGTGCGGAAGTCGCGGATCTCCCAGCCCCGCTTGCGGGCCTCGCGGCGCAGGGCCGGGTCCGGGTTGACCGCCACGGCGTAGCCGACCGTGGAGAGCATCGGGGCGTCGTTGATCGAGTCGCTGTAGGCCGCGCACCGCGTCAGGTTCAGCCCTTCGGCCAGCGCCAGGGTGGTGATCGCGGAGGCCTTCTCCGGGCCGTGCATGAGGTCGCCGACCAGGCGGCCCGTGTACACCCCGTCCTGGATCTCGGCCATGGTGCCGATCGCGCCGGTCAGGCCCAGGCGGGCGGCCATGATGCGGCCCAGTTCGACCGGCGCCGCGGTGACCAGCCACACGCGCTGGCCGGCGTCCAGGTGTAACTGGGCCAGGGCCAGGGTGCCCGACCAGATGCGGTCGGCCATGAGCTCGTCGAAGATCTCCTCGCAGAGGCGCTCCATCTCCTCGACCTTCCAGCCGGCGATGAAGGCCAGGGCGGTGGTCTTGGCGCTGGAGACGGTGCCGGCGTGCTCGGAGGCCAGGAGGCGGAAGCGGGCCTGCTGGTAGGCGAAGCGGACCAGGTCGCGGCTGGTGAAGTACTTGCGCTTGGCCAGGCCGCGGGCGAAGTAGTAGATCGACGCGCCCTGCATCATCGTGTTGTCGACGTCGAAGAAGGCGGCGCCGGTGGGGTCGGACGGGATCTCCAGGGCGGCCTCGACCTCGGTGGCGGCCCAGCCCGCGGCGGAGACGACGATGCGGCCGCTCGGGCGCTTGCGCCGCAGTGCGGACGGTCGGATCTGCACGGGCCTGCTCCCTTCGAGAAGATCAACACGTGTGACACGAACATCCAACGGTACCGGCATGGAACAGCAACAGGGCCCGGTGACGTGCACCGGGCCCTGTCATGTCGTTGACGTGTCGCTGGGCTGAATCAGTGGAGCAGCCAGTCCAACAGGCCCTTTTCGGTCTTCGAGGGGGAAGGCGTGGGCGAGACCGTGGCGGCCGGTCCGGCGGGGGAGGACTCGGTCGCCGACGAGTTGACGCCGGCGCTCGGGGCGACGCTGCCCGGGTGGCCGCCGGTCTGGCCCGGGTTGCCCGTCACCGGGGCGGCGGGCTGCTGGGTCTGGCCGGAGTTCGTGCCGTTGCTGGGCTTGGTGGTGGTGCGGCAGGCGTCGCCGACCGGGACCGGGCCGTAGGCGTCGGGGCCGGTCACCGCGGTCGGGCCGCACTTGACCAGCGGACGCAGCGCCTTCGAGCGGCGGTCGATCTCGTCCAGCAGCCTGACCGACGTGGTCGCCCGGGCGCGGGCCGGATCGCCGGTGGCCGAGGCCTTCAGCTTCTCGGCGGCGCCGCGCTGGTTGGTTACGAAGCCGTCGATCGCGTCGAGCGCCGCGGGGTCCTTGTGGGCCATCGCGGTCGCCGTCAGCAGCCGGACGCCCTCCAGGGTCTCGCTGTCCATGTCGTCCAGGACCGACGAGAGCCCCGCCGGGTCCTTGACCGCCTGGGCCTCGTCGAGCCGGGTGCGGGCGAACTCGAGGTACAGCTGGCCCTTGCTGATGTCCGAGCCGGCCAGTGCGAGCTGTGCCTTCTCGGTGGAACGCTTGACCGAGTACAGCGCGTCGCCGGGGATGGCGTCGCCGGACGCGGCCGACATGCCGGAGAGGGCCAGGGTGCCGGCGGCGAGGCCGACCACGATGGCGCCGCGGGTGCGGGTCCGGCGGCTGACCGCCGGGCGGCTGCCCGCGGGCCCGCGCAGCGAGCGCAGGCCCACCCGGCGGACGGGCTCCGGCTCGGGCTCCTTCGCCGTCGCGCCGACGCCCTCGCGCTCGATCGTGGCCATGAGCATGGCCCGCAGACCGTCGCGGAACTCTTGCTGCGCTTCCACCCGGACCGGCAGCTCACCGAGCCGCTGGCCGACCGACACAAGGTCGGTGAGGGAATCGTCGAGCGTGGACCTCATGCGGTGCCGTCTCGCCCCTGTGGCCTCGTCGAGGAGCTGAGCGAACCGCTCAGCCCGTCGACGGTGGAAGACGGAGCCAATCACCTGAGGCACCCCCCTTCGCTGATCGCGTCACTCAGGCGCGGCAGGGCAGCGGGATGGTGGGCCACCGCGACCGCCGTGCGCCATGCCGACGGTCGCACCTGGACCAACGGAGCAGGGCGAAGACTGGTTACGGCGACCGTCGGGGCACTGTAGCCGAAGGTGGCATGGGTCACGGCTGGAATCCGTCGGGGAGCAGCCGGGCGAGCGCACGCACCGCGCGGTACTGCAACGCCTTGATGGCTCCCTCGTTCTTGTTCATGGTCTGTGCGGTCTCGGCCACCGAGAACCCGTGCAGGAAGCGCAGCACGATGCACTCCTGCTGCTCGGGGTTGAGCTGCTTGACCGCCTTGAGCAGGTCCACGTTGGTGATGTGGTCAATGACCGCCGCCTCCGGGCTGCCCTCCGGCCCCCGGTCGGGGCGGTCGGCGTCCAGCACGTCGCCGGTCGTGACCTCCAGGCGGTACCGCCCGGACTTGAAATGGTCGGCGACGAGGTTGCGGGCGATGGTGACCAGCCAGGCACCGAGGTCGCGACCCTGCCACGTGAAGCTGCCGATGCGCTTGAGCGCACGCAGGAACGTGTCGGCGGTCAGGTCCTCGGCGAGCTGGCGGTTGCCGACCCGGAAGTACACGAACCGGAAGACCGTGTCGAAGTACCGGTCGTAGAGGAGGCCGAACGCCGCGCCGTCGCCGGCCTGGGCCCGCTCGATGAGCGCCCAGACCTCGGAGGCTGGGTCGCCGCGCTCGGGGCGGGTCGGCTGCGGCGGGACGGGCTCGCGCGGACCGGTCTCGGTCAGCGTGTCCGTGCCGCCGCCCAGGATGTCCGTGGGGATCGGCACGGTCTCCTCGCCGAGGAGGCCCGCGCCGGCGCCGCCGACGGGCTTGCCGTTCATCCCGGCGTTGGGTCTGGCGTTCGGGGCCGGTCCCGGGCGGGCCGGTGCCTCGTTGGTGTGTGGGCGCCCCCGCGTGCGCGGGACGCTGCCTCCCTCACCGCGCATCACCGTGCTGAACATGTCGCGCACTGACTCGCGTACGGAGTCGCGCAGCACTGACAGCCCGCCGGTGAGTGCGTGCTCAGCGTCGAACACGTGCTGGTAACCGCTCATACGTCGCAAAGCCCTACGAATACGGCGATCAACGGCACTTCGGCCTCCTCGGGGTGAGGGGTATCAACTCGCGACAAATAGGGTGAGTCGACTTCGGTGATAATAGGTCCGGCGTCACCCGCGTGTGGTCGGCTCATGACGTGAGGGCACATTCATCCCACGGATCGCTGTCCGTTCGGCGCACATGCTGTCCGTCACTTCGCCGCAACACGCCGTACGACACGCCGGAAAAACGGCGAAACGGGACGTAATCGCGCTGGAGTTACTGGACTGCGGCACGCGGATTGCACACGATCGGATGGATCGTTACTCAGTCGGCGTGTCGTGTCCGTTTGCGGCCCGGCCGAACCGCAGCACGCACCATGCCACGGCAGAGGGTGATTGGTGACGGGTGAACTTCCTGCGGGTCCCGGCTCACCCGTTTGCTGTGCAAGACTCGGCGACCGTGCATGACGTTCCGAACCCCACCGCCGAGGGGAACTTCGCCGACGTCGTCCGGCGTGCCGCGCAGCGTGGTGTCGACCGCCCCGCCCTGCGGTCGCACGACGAGGTGCTCACCTGGGGTGAGCTGGACCGGCAGGTCGACGCCGTGGCCGGCGGACTGCTCGCGCTGGGCCTTCCCGACGACCGGCACGGCCGCCCGCGGGTGGCCATCGCGCTGCCCAATGTGCCCGAGTTCGCCGCCGTGTACTTCGGCGTGCTGCGGGCCGGTCTCGTCGCCGTGCCGGTCAATCCGGGGTACACCTCGCGCGAGCTGAACCACGTGCTGGGGGACTCCGGCGCGGCCGTGCTGGTCGCGACCCGGCCGGTGATGGGTGCCGTCGGGGACGGGGCCCCTGGCGTGCGGTACACGCTGGGCGAGAATCTTGGCGGATTACTCAATGGCGACGAGTTCATCGCTCAGTCCGTCGGCGGCGGCGAGGACCTCGCGGTGCTGCTCTACACGTCCGGCACCGCCGGCGCGCCGAAGGGGGCCATGCTGCCGCACCGCGCGCTGCTGGCCAACCACGAGCAGCTCGCGCGCATCGAGCCGGCGCCGGTCAACGGCGACGACGTGCTGCTGCTGGCCGTGCCGCTGTTCCACGCGTACGGCCTCAACTCCGGCCTCGGCGCGGTGGCCTACCACGGCGGGTGCGGCGTGCTGATCGAGCGCTTCGACCCGGCCGACGCGCTGGAGGCGATCGAGCGGCACGGCGTGACCGCCGTGATCGGGGTGCCGCCCATGTTCATCGCCTGGTCGCTGATGGGCGAGCGCCTGGCCCGGTCCTGGGCCGGGGTGCGCCTCGCGGTGTGCGGCGCCTCCCCGCTGGACCCCGCGGCCGAGCGGCGCTTCGCCGAGGCCACGGGCCGCGCGGTGTACCAGGGCTACGGGCTGACCGAGGCCGCGCCGGTGCTCACCAGCACCCTGGCCAGCCCCTCGATCAGGCCGGGCTCGATCGGCCGGCCGATTCCGGGCGTCGAGGTGCGCCTGGTCGACGCCGACGGCGAGGACGTGATCCCCGACGAGGAGGACGGCACGACCGACCCCGGCGAGATCGTCGCCCGCGGTCGCAACTTCTTCCGGGGGTACTGGCCCGAAGGCTCCTCGGCCCCCGACCCCGGCGGCTGGTGGGCGACCGGCGACGTGGCCTACGCCGACGAGGACGGCGACCTGTTCATCGTGGACCGGCTCGGCGAGCTGATCCTGGTCAGCGGGTTCAACGTCTACCCGCACGAGGTCGAGTCGGTGCTGGCCGCGCACGAGGAGGTCGCGGAGGCGGCCGTCCTGGGCGTGCCGCACCCGTACACCGGCCGCACGGTCAAGGCGGTGGTGGTGCGCCGCCCGGACTCGCAGGTGACCGCGGAGGAGCTGATCGCGCACTGCGAGCGCAATCTGGCCCGGTTCAAGTGCCCGACCGCGGTGGAGTTCGTGGCCGAGCTGCCGCACTCCGCGACCGGCAAGGTCCGCAAAGGAGTCCTGGGATGAGGCTGCTGCTGTACACCCGCGAAGGCTGCCACCTGTGCGAGGAGGCCAGGGAGGTGCTCGAGCGGGTCGGTGAGCCGTTCGAGGAGGTCGACATCTCCGGCGACGACGAGCTGGAGGAGGAGTACGGCTTCCGCATCCCCGTGCTGCTGCTGGACGGCAAGGAGCACGGCTACTGGCGGGTGGAGGAGGACCGGCTGAGGGCCGATCTAGGGCTATCCTCACCCGGGTGAAGCACCTGGTGTGGGACTGGAACGGCACCCTGCTAGACGACCTCGAGCTCGTCGTCGACGCGACCAACATCTGCCTGGCCACGGTCGGCGGCCCGGCCATCACCGCGGAGGAGCACCGCCGCGACTTCCGCCGGCCGATCCTGGACTACTACGCGCACGTGCTCGAGCGGCCGGTCGACCAGGTGGAGTTCCAGCTCCTCGACGACGCGTTCCACGACGCTTACCGGCGCGGGATCGCCACCTTGCAGCTGGCCTCGGACGCGCTCGAGGCGATGGCGAAGTGGTCCGGCACCCAGTCCCTGCTGTCGATGTTCTTCCACGACGAGCTGCTGGTCGAGGTCGAGCGGCACGGCCTCGGGGCCCGGCTGGTGCGGATCGACGGCCTGCCGGGCACGGTCGGCGGGCAGCGTAAGGCGGTGTACCTCGAGCGCCACCTGGCCGCCCTGGGCCTCGACCCCGCCGACGTGGTGATGGTCGGCGACTCGGTCGACGACGGCGAAGCGGCCAGGACGGTCGGCGCCGGCGCCGTGCTCTACGCCGGCGGCTTCACCGACACCGAGCTGCTGCGCGCGACGGGCCTGCCGGTCGCGTTCTCCCTGGTCGAGGCGGTCGACCTGGCGCTGAAGGGCTAGCTTTTGAAGGGTTAGCTCTGGAGGTAGGCGAGCACGGCCAGCACGCGGCGGTGCTGCTCGTCGTCGGGCGGCAGGTCGAGCTTGGTGAAGATGTTCTTGACGTGCTTCTCCACCGCGCCATCCGTGACGACCAGCTTGCGGGCGATCGCGGTGTTGGATCGACCCTCGGCCATCAGCCCGAGCACCTCCCGCTCGCGCGGGGTGAGGCTGCGCAGCGGGTCGTCGCGGCGCCGCCGGACCAGCAGCTGCCCGACCACCTCCGGGTCGAGCACGGTGGCGCCGGTGGCCACCCGCTGCATCGCGTCGAGGAACTCGGCGACCTCGGAGACCCGGTCCTTGAGCAGGTAGCCGACCGCCCCGGCCCGGTCGGCCAGCAGGTCGTCGGCGTAGGAGACCTCGACGTACTGCGACAGGACCAGGATCGGCGTGCGCGGCACCCGGGCCCGCGCCTCGACCGCGGCCCTCAGGCCCTCGTCGGTGTGTGAGGGCGGCATCCGTACGTCCACGATGGCCACGTCGGGCCGGTGCTCGACGATGGCGGCCACCAGGCTCGGCCCGTCCCCGACGGCGGCGAGGACCTCGTGCCCGCTCTCGGTGAGCAGGCGCACCAAGCCCTCGCGCAGCAGTACCGCATCATCCGCAACGACTACCCGCACGCAGCGATAGTAGGCCAGTCGTCGATATCGGCGGCCGAGATGCCTGCGTGGGAGGCGCGAGCGGCCCGGCGGGTCAGACCGGGAGGATCGCGACGAGCTTGGTTCCCGCGTCGTGGGGGCTGGTGACGGTCAGCTCGCCGCCGGACGCGCGCACCCGGTCGGCCAGGCCGGTCAGCCCGTGCCCCTTGGCCAGGCTCGCACCGCCGACGCCGTCGTCCTCGACCGTGACGAGCATCCCGTAGGCCGAGCGCTGCAGCGTGACCTTGCACTCACTCGCGTGGCTGTGCTTGGCCACGTTGGTCAGGGCCTCGGCGACGACGAAGTACGCCGTCGTCTCCACGTTGGCGGCCAGCCGCCCGGTCTCGGTCAGCTCCAGGTCGACCGGGATGGCCGAGCGGGCCGCCAGGGCGGTGAGGGCCGCGCGCAGCCCGCGGTCGACCAGGATCGGCGGGGCGATGCCGCGCGAGAGGGCCCGCAGCTCCTGCAGCGTTTCCCGGGTCTGGGCCAGCGCCTCGGCCACGGTCGCCCGGGCCGCCGCCGGGTCGTTGTCGAACTGCAGGTCGGCCCGGCCGAGGTCCATGGCCAGCCGGACCAGCCGCTGCTGCGGCCCGTCGTGGATGTCGCGCTCCAGCCGGCGCAGGGCGCTGGCCTCGGCCGACACGGCGGCGGTGGTCTGGGCGCGGGCCCGGTCCCGGCCGCGCTCGGCCTCGGCGACCTGCTCGCGCAGCTCGGCGACCCCGCTGAGCATCCCCCGGGCGGCCCAGGCCTCGAACAGGGCGGCCGCGCGCACCACCGGCACCAGCGTGAGGGCGAACACCACGCCCAGGGCGGTGTTGAGGAGGATCCGCACCTCGGCGCCCGAGCCGAGGCCGATCAGCTCCGGCAGGTCCTGGTTGTCCGGCGGGCGGGGGATGGACCAGTCCCACAGCACCGTGGTCAGCCCGGCCAGCGCGCCGACCCACCAGACGAGCACGAAGGAGAAGGCGATCGTGCTGGGGATGAACCGGAAGATGCCGTGCAGCAGGTCCAGCCACGACTGGCTGTCGGAGAGCGGGACGAGCGTGCGGCGCCAGAAGCCGGCGCCGGGCGCGGCCTTCTTGTAGTACGGGTGCGGCAGTTGGCTGCGCAGCACCGGGCCGGTCCGGGCGCGCTCCAGGGTGGCGAAGCCGCGCGCCTGCAGGATGGTGGCGAGCAGGATCGGGAAGCCGACGACCGTCACGATCAGGCCCACGCCCAGCGCGAAGCCCGTCAGGCAGAGCACCACGGTGATGAGGCCGAGGGGGAACCCGAGCAGCACATACTGCGTGTCGATACCCAGCTGGCGGATGATCCGGGAGAAGCGGCCCGGACCCAGCGGGGTGATGGTCGTCGTCATGTCATCGACGCTAGGCAAACCGCCCCCAGACTCCCATCCCGCGGTCCGGCCACTTGATGGTAGGGCCAACCCTACTGGAAAAACGTGTAGGCTCGCTACATAAGTCGTGTTGGGTGTGAAATATGCCGGAATTGCGGTGATACTGGCCACAGCGCCCGCCCACTGCCGACCGCGTCGGAGAAAGGGGGCACTACGTGCCGCGGGGGCTTTTCTCGCGCGCGCGATCCGCATGGGCGGGCGCTGACCTCTACCTGGTGGGCGCCGAGTCTTCAAGATCGCGATTTGTGCACGGCTTCACAAGCGCCTACTCTGTTGCAACGACGAACCCCGCTAGCACAGCCGGTAATCGGCCCGATCACCGGCCCCGCCAGTGGTCTCGCACACTGTCGTCGTCTCGGAGACTCATGAGCCAGCAGCGCACCGGCCCCACGGACGGACCGGACTTTCCGGCCCTTCCGGAGGCGACCGTCGCCAGGCTTCCGGAGTACCTGCGTGCCCTGCACCACCTCGCCGAGGAAGGGCACGACACGGTTTCCTCGGAGGGTCTGGCCGCGGCCGCGGGCGTCAATTCCGCCAAGCTCCGCAAGGACCTGTCCCACCTGGGCCGCACCGGCACGCGGGGGGTCGGCTACGACGTCACCCTGCTGATCGACCAGATCGAGCAGGTGCTCGGCCTCACCCACCGGCGGGCCGTCGCGCTCGTCGGCGTGGGTAATCTCGGTCACGCCCTGGCCGGCTACGCCGGGTTCGGCAACCGCGGCTTCCGCATCGCCGCCCTCTTCGACGCCGACCTCGGCCGGGTCGGCGAGCAGATCAACGGCCTGATCGTGCGGCACATCGACGACCTGCCCGCGGTGGTCGTCGAGGAGTCGATCTCCATCGCGGTGATCGCCACGCCGGCGCACGCCGCCCAGCACGTGTGCGACCACCTCGTCGCCGCCGGCGTCACCAGCGTCCTGAACTTCGCGCCGTGCGTGCTGAGCGTGCCCGAGGGCGTCGACGTCCGCAAGGTCGACCTGGCCATCGAGCTGCAGATCCTCTCCTTCCACGAGCACCGCAAGTCGGCCCTGACGGCGCTGCCGGCGGTGCAGAAGCCCAAGCGCGGCGAAGCGGAGGTTGCCTCGTGAGCGGTGTCGTGAGCGGTACAGAGCGGTACCGGAGCGATGCGGGGGTGGCGGCGTGACCGGGAACGTCAACCTGTTGGTTGTCGGGTTGTCGCACCGGACCGCGGGTGTCCCGCTGCTCGAGAAGCTCGCGCTGGGCCCCGGCGAGACGCCGGCCGTGCTCGCCGAGCTGGTGTCGCTGCCGTACGTCGACGAGGCCGTGGTCCTGTCCACCTGCAACCGGGTGGAGATCTACGCCGCCGTCACCGCGTTCCACGGCGGCCTGGCCGACATCGGCGGGGTGCTCGCCGAGCGGGCCGGCCTCGCCGTGTCCGAGCTGGCTCCTGAGTTGTACGTCCACTACGAGGTCGACGCCGTCCGGCACGCGTTCCGGGTCGCCGCCGGCCTGGACTCGATGGTCGTGGGCGAGGCGCAGATCCTCGGCCAGCTCCGCGACGCCTACGCCGTGGCCGGCGAGCAGAGCACGGCCGGGCGCCTGCTGCACGAGCTGATGCAGCAGGCCCTGCGGGTCGGCAAGCGGGTGCACGCCGAGACCGAGATCGACCGGGCCGGGCAGAGCGTGGTCAGCGCCGCCCTCGCCTACGGGCAGGGCGCCACCGCGCCGGTCGGGGGGCGCCCGGCGCTGGTCATCGGCGCGGGCGCGATGGGCGCGCTGTCCCTGGCGACGCTGCGCCGGGCCGGGGCCGCTCCGCTGTTCGTGACCAACCGCAGCCACGCCCGGGCCGAGCGCCTGGCCGAGCTGCACGGGGCCGAGGCCGTACCGTTCGCCGAGCTGCCGAGCCTGCTGGAGCGGGTCGACGTGGTGGTCAGCGCCACCGCCTCCCCGGAGCCGGTGCTCGACGCGCCACTCCTCGCGGGGGCCGGCCGGGACCTGCTGGTGCTCGACCTCGCGGTGCCGCGCGACGTGGCGCCCGGGGTGGGCGATGTGCCCGGCGTGACCCTGGTCGACATCGAGGTGCTGTCGGAGTCGCTGTCCACCACCGCCGAGGTGGAGGAGCGGGCCGGCGAAGAGATCGTGGCGGCCGAGGTCGAGGCGTTCCTGACCTGGCTGCGCGGCGCCGACGTGGCCCCGACCGTGGCCGCGCTGCGGGCCCGGGCCGACGAGGTCGTCGAGGCCGAGCTGCGCCGCCTGGCCCAGCGCTGCCCGGAGCTGTCCGACGAGGCGCGGGGCGAGGTGGCCCACAGCGTTCACCGGATCGTCCAGCGTCTGCTCCACCAGCCGACCGTTCGCGTGCGCCAACTGGCGGCGGCGCCGGGTGGCGAGGCTTATGCTCAGGCGCTGCGTGAGCTGTTCGATCTGCAGATCCCGACTCCCGAGATCAATCCGTCCGCGGCTTCCGAGGTGCACCCGTGACGCTCAGACTGGGAACGAGGGGCAGCGCGCTGGCGATGGCGCAGTCCAAGACGGTCGCCGACGCGGTGCTCGAGCGCACCGGGCGCGACGTCGAGCTCGTCGAGATCGTCACCACGGGCGACCGCTCCAGCGCGCCCATTGCGCAGCTTGGCGTGGGCGTGTTCGTCTCCGCCCTGCGCGACGCGCTGCTGGGCCGCGAGATCGACTTCGCCGTGCACTCCTACAAGGACCTGCCGACCGCGCCGGCCAAGGGGCTCGTGGTGGCCGCCGTGCCGACCCGCCAGGACCCGCGCGACGCGCTGGTGGCCCGGGGCGGGCTCAACCTCAACGAGCTGCCCGACGACGCCCGCATCGGCACCGGCGCGCTGCGCCGGATCGCCCAGATCAACGCGCTGGGGCGGCGCTTGCACGCGGTACCGCTGCGGGGCAACATCGACACCCGGCTGCGCAAGCTCGCCGAGGGCGAGTTCGACGCCATCGTGCTGGCCCACGCCGGGATGTCCCGGATCGGGCGCGGCGGCGAGGCGACCGAGGTGCTCGATCCGCTGCTGATGCTGCCCGCCCCGGCGCAGGGCGCACTGGCGGTCGAGTGCCGCGAAGACGATGTCGAGCTGCGCGAGGTGCTCGCCGCGCTCGACGACGAATACACCCGCGCGGCGGTAACCGCCGAACGGGCGCTGTTGGCCGAGCTCGAGGCGGGTTGCTCCGCCCCGATCGCGGCGCTGGCCGAGGTCGCCGAGGGCGACGAAGGGCCTGAGATTTATCTGCGCGGTGCTGTGTTCAGCCCGGACGGCGGCTTCGCCCTCCGGCTTTCGCGCACCGGAACGCTCGCCGACGCCGCGGAGGTGGGCCGAGCCCTGGCCCGCGACCTACGCGAAGAAGGCGCCGACAACGCACTGGGAGTGCAGCATGACCCGCACCCGTAAGGGCACCGGCCGGATCGCATTCGTCGGGGCCGGCCCCGGCGATCCCGGCCTGCTGACCCGCCGCGCCCATGAGGCGCTGGTGTCCGCCGACCATATTGTCTACGACCGCAACGTACCCGAGCCGCTGCTCGCCGCGATTCGCGCCGAGGCCGACCCGGAGTGCCAGTTCAGCCCGGCCGAGGGCGCGCCCGGTGACGTCGCCAAGGTGCTGCTGTCCGGGGCCCGCTCCGGCCTGCGCGCCATCCACCTGGTGGGCGGCGACCCGATGGCCCACGAGGCGGTGCTCAAGGAGGTGCAGGCCGTCGCCCGCACCGCGGTGCCGTTCGAGGTTGTGCCCGGCATCGGCCAGGCCGCCGGGGTGGCCACCTACGCCGGCGTGCCGCTGCCCGGCGTGCGCGTGACCGCCGACGTCGACGACGTGCAGTCCGTCGACTTCGAGTCCGTCGCCGCCGCCGTGGCCCGCGGCTCGTCCGCGCTCGCCGTCGACGCCGGCGACCTCGCCGCCGTCCGCGACGGGCTGCTGGCCGCCGGGGTCGACCCGGCCACGCCGGTGTCGATCACCGGGGACGGCACGGGCGAGACGCAGTACAGCTCCGCCTCCTCGGTCGACAGCATGGTCGCCGCCGCGCTCGGCTTCGCCGGCCGCGTGGTGCTGTGTCTCGGCGCCGGGGTCGCGCAGCGCGAGAAGCTCGGCTGGTGGGAGAACCGGCCGCTGTACGGCTGGAAGGTCCTCGTCCCGCGGACCAAGGAGCAGGCCGGCGCGATGAGCGAGCGCCTGCGCGCCTACGGGGCGATCCCGTGCGAGGTGCCGACCATCGCGGTCGAGCCGCCGCGCACCCCGGCCCAGATGGAGCGGGCGATCAAGGGCCTGGTCGACGGCCGCTACGCATGGACCGTCTTCACCTCGGTCAACGCCGTGCGCGCGGTCTGGGAGAAGTTCGCCGAGCACGGCCTCGACGCGCGCCACTTCGGCGGGGTCAAGGTCGCCTGCATCGGCGAGGCCACCGCCGAGGCGGTCCGCGGCTTCGGCATCGTGCCCGAGCTGCTGCCGACCGGCGAGCAGTCCTCCGAGGGGCTGCTGGCCGAGTTCTCGCCGCACGACGAGATCCTCGACCCGGTCGGCCGGGTGCTGCTGCCCCGGGCCGACATCGCCACCGAGACGCTCGCGGCCGGCCTCACCGAGCTGGGCTGGGAGGTCGACGACGTGACGGCGTACCGCACGGTCCGCGCCGCCCCGCCGCCGGCCGACATCCGCGACGCGATCAAGTCCGGCGGCTTCGACGCGGTGCTCTTCACGTCGTCGTCCACCGTGCGCAACCTGGTCGGCATCGCCGGCAAGCCGCACGCCCGCACGGTCGTGGCGGTCATCGGGCCGAAGACGGCCGACACGGCGGTCGAGTTCGGCCTCCGCGTCGACGTCCAGCCGGCGCACGCCTCGGTGTCCGACCTGGTCGAGGCGCTGGCGGGCTACGCTGTGGAGTTGCGCGAGAAGCTCGCCGCGATGCCCGCGAAGCAGCGCCGCGGCTCGAAGGTGCAGGGCCCGACAGCGCTTCGGTTCCGTTAGTAGCGAGGGCTCCGCCAGTAGCGAGGGTTCCGTGAGTTGGGGGTAACTCCCGATGGGTTTTCCTGAGGTTCGCCCGCGCCGGCTGCGTCGCACCCCTGCGATGCGCCGGCTCGTGGCCGAGACGCACGTCCAGCCGTCCAACCTGATCCTGCCGATGTTCGTCAAGGAGGGGTTGACCGAGCCACGGCCGATCGCCACCATGCCGGGCGTTGTGCAGCACTCCCGCGAGTCGCTGCGCAAGGCCGCGGCCGAGGCGGTCGCCGAGGGCGTGGGCGGCCTCATGCTCTTCGGGGTGCCGCAGACCCGCGACGAGACCGGCTCCGGTGGCATCGACCCGGATGGCATCCTCAACGTCGCCATCCGGGACGTGATCTCCGAGGTCGGCGACACCACCGTGGTCATGTCCGACCTGTGCCTGGACGAGTTCACCTCGCACGGGCACTGCGGCGTGCTGGCCCCCGACGGGTCGGTCGACAACGACGCCACGCTGCGGCAGTACGAGCTGATGGCCCTGGCCCAGGTTGAGGCCGGTGCGCACGTGCTCGGCCCGTCCGGGATGATGGACGGCCAGGTCGGCGTGGTGCGCGCGGCGCTGGACCGGGCCGGGCACATCGACGTGTCGCTGCTGGCCTATACGGCCAAGTACGCGAGCGCCTTCTTCGGGCCGTTCCGCGATGCCGTCGAGTCCGCGCTGACCGGGGACCGCAAGACGTACCAGCAGGACCCGGCCAACCTGCGGGAGGCCCTGCGCGAGGTCGCCCTCGACGTCGAGGAGGGCGCGGACATGGTCATGGTCAAGCCCGCGCTGCCGTACCTCGACGTGATCACCCGAGTCGCCGAGATGGTGGACGTGCCCGTGGCCGCCTACCAGGTCTCCGGCGAGTACGCGATGGTCGAGGCCGCCGTGGCCAACGGCTGGCTCGACCGCGACCGCGCGATCCTCGAGACGCTCACCTCGATCCGCCGGGCCGGGGCGCAGCTGATCCTGACGTACTGGGCGAGCGACGCGGCTCGCCTCCTGCGCAGCCTCTGAACCGCTCAGCCGGTCCGGTCGCCGCCGACTGCAAGTCGGGACGACCGGATCGGCTCGGGGCATACATGGCGGCCCCTGCTCGCGTAACGACGTAGTGGCGCGTAGCCGTTTTGCGCGAAATGTCGGATGCCGTGTGCACATCGGACAATTCGGACTTCTACCCCGTCGGGGTATAAATCCGATAAGTCGCGGCGCGGAGCGCCCGACTTATCGTTTTCAGCGGCCCGGCGCCGGGCGTCCGCCGGATCCCCATATCGCCCAAATCGGGCATATTGGGCGTGTTGCGGCGATTTTCCCGGTCCGGCTGCCGCAGAATTGTTCGGGCAGGTCACCGGCCTGGTTACGGCACCGTGCGAGGGAATCTTGACGCCGCGCGAGTGTCAGGAACACGACAGCTACCCGTTTGGGTGTGCGGGGACGTCGTTGCCCCCATCGTGAGATGGCTCGTCACCGGAGGCGCCGGATACATCGGCGCGCACGTCGTCACCGCCCTCAGCGAGTCGGGCATCGAAACCGTCGTCCTCGACGACCTGTCCACGGGCCGGGCCGGCCGGGTGCCCTTCGGGGTGCCGCTGGTGCGCGCCGACGTGCGCGACGCCGCGACCGTGCGCGAGCTGTTGCGCCGGCACCGGCCCGACGGCGTGATCCACCTGGCCGCCCGCAAGGACGTGGCCGAGTCGACCGCCCACCCGCTGCGCTACTACCAGGACAACCTCGACGGGCTGCGCTCCGTGCTGGCGGCGGTCGCCTCGTGCGGTACCGCATCCGTGCTCTTCTCCTCCAGCGCCGCCGTCTACGGCACGCCGCGGCGATCCCCGGTGCGCGAGCAGGACCCGGCCGAGCCGGAGAACGCCTACGGGCGGACCAAGCTCGTCGGCGAGTGGATGCTGCGCGACGCGGCGGCCGGGGGCGGGTTCGGCTGGGCGGCGCTGCGGTACTTCAACGTCGCCGGCGCCGCCACCCCCGGCCTGCGCGACGAGGGCGGCACGAACCTCGTCCCGCGCCTGCTGCGCGCGGCCGCGCTGGGCATCCCGGCGACCGTCTACGGCACCGACTACCCGACCGCCGACGGCACCGCGGTGCGCGACTACGTGCACGTGGCCGACATCGCCGACGCGCACGTGCGGGCCGCCCTCGCCCTGCACGAGGGGGAGCTACGCGGCGAGGTGCTCAACGTCGGCCGCGGGGAGGGCGCCTCGGTGCTGCAGATGATCGCCGCTGTCGGCCGGGCGCTGGGCCGCCCGCTGCCCTACGACGAGGCGCCGCGCCGCCCGGGCGACCCGGCCGCCGTGGTGGCCAGCCCCGCCCGCATCCGGGCCCGCCTCGGCTGGCGGGCCCGCCACGACCTGAACGCCATGGTCACCAGCTCCATCGCCGAAGTCGCCAAGGCCGCCTGAGCACCTCCGCAACCCCCGAAGGAGCCTCACGTTGAAGTCCCGGATCGTCGCCGGCGCCGTCGCCCTGCTGGGCCTCGCCGGGATCGTCCTCGCCCAGCCGGCGCTCGCCGCCACGAGCGCCAAGCAGCGCATCGACCTGCGGGTGCTCGTGCTCGACGACGGCACCACCGGCATCGACACGCTGCGCGCCCAGCTCGACCGCGAGGGCGTTCCCTACGACGCGCTGGCGCTCGGCACCGACGGGCGCCCGGCGATCACCCCGGCCTACCTCGCCGACACCGTCGGCGGCGTGCGCCGGGCCAAGTACCAGGGCGTCGTGCTGCCCAACGAGGGCGCGGTGACCGGCGCCGAGGCGACCGCGCTGGCCGACTTCGAGCGCGAGTTCAAGGTGCGCCAGATCGACGCGTACACCTGGGCCAACCCCAACGTGGGGCAGAGCACGGCCTGGAGCGGCGTGCTCGACGGGGCCACCATGCAGGTCACCGACGCCGGCAAGGCGGCCGGCTTCGGCTACCTCACCGGGCCGGTCGCCATCGACGACCGCGACCCGGCGGTGCTCGAGTCCTACGGGTACCTCGGCGTGGCCGCCCCGGCCGCCGGCGCGACCTTCACCCCGCTGGTCACCGCCACCCCGCCCGGCGGCGGCACGAGGGGCTCGGTGATGGGCGTCTACGCCCACGACGGGCGCGAGGAGCTGGCCGTCACGCTGGCCGCCAACCGCTACCAGACCCACGCGATGGAGCTCGGCCACGGCCTGATCACCTGGCTCACCAGGGGCGTCCACCTCGGCTTCGCGCGCAACTGGTTCAGCGTGCACATCGACGACGTCTTCCTGCCCGACGACCGCTGGGACACCGTGCACAACTGCACGGTCGGCGACGACTGCAACCCGCGGCGGGACCCGACCGTCCAGCCGTACAACACCACGATCCGCATGACCAAGGACGACGTGAGCGCGCTGGTCGCCTGGCAGAACTCGCGCGGGCTCAAGCTCGACCTGGTGTTCAACGGCGGCGGGAGCGTCGCGGCCGGCGCGGGCGACGGGCTCACCAAGGCGTTGCTGGGCAGCAAGAACCAGTTCCGCTGGGTCAACCACACCTACGACCACGCGTACCTCGGCTGCGTGCAGGACTTCACCGTCAGCCCGTGGCGCTGCGCCACCGACGGCTCGGGCAAGACCCGGTGGGTGTCGCAGGCCGACATCTCCGCGCAGATCAAGCAGAACGTCGACTGGGCCAAGGGCAAGGGCATCGCGCTGGACGCGGGCGAGCTCGTCACCGGCGAGCACTCCGGCCTCGCGACGCGGCCGCAGATGCCGGCCGACAACCCCAACCTGGCGGCGGCGCTCAACGCCAACGGGGTGCGGTACGTGGCCTCGGACGCCTCCCGCGAGCAGAGCGCCCGGGCCGCGGGCAACGCCACCACCGTGCCGCGCTTCCCGATGAACATCTTCTACAACGTGGCCACCGTCGCCGAGGAGGTCGACGAGTACAACTGGCTCTACACCAGCCGGGCCGACGGCGGCAGCGGCATCTGCGCGAACAACCCGGCCTCGACCTGCATCCGCCCGCTCGGCGCGGAGGGCTTCGCGAACCACATCGTGCCGACGGAGGCGCGCATCGCCTTCGACCACATCGTCTCGGCCAACCCCGCGCCGCACTACGCGCACCAGTCCAACCTCGCCGAGGACCGCATCCTGTACCCGGTGCTCGACGCGGTACTGGCCCGCTACCACGCCACCTATACGGCCGCCACGCCGGTGGTCAACCCGAAGTTCGCCGACGTCGCGCTGCAGAACCGCCGCCAGGCGGCCTGGGCCGCGGCGGCGGCGAGCCGCTCGGTCGAGGCCTACCTGCTCGACGGCCGGGTCACGGTGACCAACAAGGGCAGCGCCGCCGACGTGCCGCTCACCATGCCCAGCGGCACCAAGCTGGTGACCGCCTCGCTGCTCGGCGTCGAGGTCTCCGGCGGCGCGTTCGGCGAGGCCTACGGCGGCGAGCGCTCCGCGTGGCGGTCGGTCGGCAAGGGCGGCCAGCAGCTGCTGCGCGTCGGCTGAGCGGGAGCCGCGAGCCGTGCGCGTCGTCCTCGTCAACGAAGGTACGTACCCCTACGCCACCGGCGGGGTCAGCACCTGGTGCAACCAACTGGTGCGTGGGCTATCCGAGGTCGAGTGGGACCTGGTCGCCATCGTCGGCACCGAGCCGGACCGCCCCGCGATCCCGCTGCCGGCCAACGTCCGCTCGCTGCGCCCGGTGCCGGTGTGGGGCCCGCCCCGCCCGGCCCGGGGCCGCCCCGAGCGGGCCGCCGGCCTGCTCTGCCGGGGCATGCTCGGCGACACCGCGGCCGACCTGGTGCTGTTCGGCGAGGGCCTGCGGGCGCTGGCCGACGTCGCCGTGGGCCGGACCCGCTTCGGCCGGCCGGTGGGGCGCCATCCGCTGGCCGGCGCCGGCCTGGCCGACACCCTGCTGGACGCCTGGGCCCGGGCCCGCGCGGACGGCATCCGGCTGCCGACGCTCACGCTGCGGGAGGCGGACGAGGCCGCGGTACTGCTGGAGCACGCCCTCCGCCCGCTGGCCGCCCCGATCCCGGAAGATGCCCAGCTGGTGCACGCCAACGCCAACGGCCTCTCCTCGATGGTCGCGCTGGTCGCGAAGTGGCGGCTCGGGGTGCCCTTCCTGATGACGGAGCACGGGGTGTACCTCCGGGAGCGTTACCTCGCCGCGGGCGCCCAGTCCCCGGGCGTCAAGACCGCCCTGCTGCGCTTCCATCGCGCCCTGGCCCGGCTGTCCTACTGGGAGGCCGACCTGGTCGCCCCGGTCAGCGGCTTCAACGCGCGCTGGGCCGTGCGCCACGGCGCCGACCCGGCCAAGCTCGCCGTCATCGGCAACGGGGTCGACCCGGCAGGGTTCCCGCTGCTGGCCGAGGAGCCGGCCGACCCGGTCATCTCCTGGGTGGGCCGGATCGACCCGCTCAAGGACCTGGAGACGCTGATCCGGGCCCTGGCCGTGGTGCGCCGCTCGATCCCGGCGGCCCGGCTGCACCTGGCCGGACCGGTCCCCGCCGGCAACGAGCCCTACGCCGCCGAGTGCCGCGCCGTGGCCGGCTCGCTCGGCCTGGCCGACGCGGTCACCTGGGCCGGCCCGTGCGCCTCCAGCCGGGAGGCGTTCGCGGTCGGGCAGGTCGCCGCGCTGTCGAGCATCTCGGAGGGCATGCCGTACACGGTCCTCGAGGCGATGATGTGCGGCCGCCCGACGGTGAGCACCGACGTCGGCGGGGTGGCCGAGGCGGTCGGCGACGCGGGGCTGGTCGTGCCGCCCCGCGACCCGGAGGCCTTCGCCGCCGCCTGCGTCGCGTTCCTGTCGGCCGAGCGGTTCCGGCGCGAGATCGGGGCGCGGGGGCGGGAGCGGGCCCTGGCGCAGTACACGCTGGACCGCTGCGTCTCGGCGTACCGCGATCGTTACCAGGCCCTGACCCACACGGAAGCGCTGGTGTCGGCATGACCATCTGCGGTGCGTCGACGAGTTCGACATTTCGCCAGCGCGAGGCCGGTGTGCCCGTCGCAACCGGCCCGAACCTGGTCGCCGGAGAGTTCTCCGCTTTCGATGAAGGGGGCGGCTGGGTCTGGGACTCGCCGCGGTCGTGCGGCGGGCGGGACCGGATCTGGGAGCTGGCGCCGCTGTGTGCCTGCTGCATCCCCGCGTCCGGCGGGAACCGGCACGCCGCGTACTTCGGGTACCGGCCGTGAGCGGGGACTCGCTGGTCATCGTGCCCGCCCAGCGAAGGGCCCGGCCGAGTGAGCTGGATCGGCCGGAGTCGCTGCGCTACGTCGGGCGGGTCGCCACCGACCCCGTGGCGGCGCTGGCCGACAGGATGCGCGACGACTGCCTCGACGCGGTCGACATCGACGAGATCGCGGCCATCCTCGAGGCCAACGGCATCAACGACCGCGTGGCCGACCGCGAGTACGGCGCCCCGTCCGTCTTCGTCCTGGCCGGCCGGGTGGTCGCCCGCACCGTCGACGTCGCCGACACCCAGCTGCTGCGCGCGGTGCCGGCCGAGGGCCCCGGACCGGCCCGGGTCGTCGCCGACACGCTGCTGCGCGCGCTCATCTACCTCACCCCGCTGGCCATCGGCGTGGGCGCGGCGGCCGAGGTCGACGGCGTGTCCCGCCTGGCCGCCACCGGCACCCTGCTGGTCGGCTGGGGCGGCGGCCAGGCGCTGTCGTACCTCGGCTACCGGGCGCTGTCCGAGCGCGGGCCGGTCGCCGCCGCCCGGGTGCTCGGCACCGGCTTCCTGACCCTGGCCGCGCTGTGGGCCCTGGCGCTGGCCGGCGCCGGCGGGCGGGACTACGCCGTCGCCGCCGTCCAGCTCGCCCTCTTCGCCGTCGCCGGGGTCACGCTCGTGACCAACCGGGAGCGGGTCGTCATCCTCGCCGTCGTGCCGTGCTGGTTGGCGACGGCCGGGCTGCGGTACGGGCTGCCGGTGACCGTGCTGCTCGGCTGCGTGGCGGTGCTCGTCGGGGTCGCCTTCCGGCCGGTGCTGCGGACCGGGGTCAAGAAGGCGCGCCGGCGCTGGTGGCGGTCCGACGTGCGCTACGCGGCGCTCTACGGGCTGGTCGGGACCGGGCAGGCGGCACTGCTGCACACGATCGCGCTCGTCGGGGTCGCCCCGCACCGGGTGCCGGTCGAGGCGCTGCCGCTGCTGCTCGGGGTACCACTCATCGAACTGACCCTGGTGTGGCACCGGCACCGCATCGCGGCCGCGCGGGCCGGCCTCGCCGACCGGTTCGCCTTCGACCGGCGGCTGGCCCGCATCAGCGCCGACACCGTCGCGGTGCTCGGCGTCCCCGTGCTCGCCGGCGCGGCCATCGCCGGCGCGGTGTGGTTCGGGCTGCTGCGCGGCGGGCAGTCCTTCGCCGCCGCGGTGCTGCTGACCGGCGTCTACGCGCTGTGCCTGGTGCTGGCCGCGCACGGCCGGGCCGGCACCGCCGCGATCGTCGTGTGGTGGCCGACGCTGCTCGTCGCGGGCGTCGGGCACTGGGCGCCCGCCCTGGTCCACGTGGCGCCCGCCTTCGCCGAAACCCTCGCCGTGGCGACCCTGCTCGGGGCCGGCCTGCCCGGCCTCGCCGTCGCCGCGCTCGTCCTGCGTGATCCGGAGAGTTACCGAGCATGATGCTGCTGCCGTTGTACGTCCACCCGCTGGTCGACCCCGAGGCCTGGGACGCGCTGCCCCGGGGCGCCGCCTGCTGGACGATCGTCAATATCCACAATGGACCCGGGGCGGGCCGCGACGAGGTCTACGCCGCGGCGACGGACCGGCTGCACGCGGCCGGCGTGAAGATGCTCGGCTACGTCGATCTCGGCTACGGCGGCCGGGCCAACGGCGAGGTCTGGTGCGACATCGTGGGCTGGGCGCAGTACCCCGTGGGCGGCATCTTCTTCGACCAGGCGCCCGCCGACGCCGCCGGGCTCGCCTACGTGGCCCAGGTGGTGCGGGCCGTGCGCGGCGCCGTCGTGCTCAACCCGGGGACCCGCTGCCTGCCCCGCTACGCGGCGCTGGCCGACGTGGTCTGTACCTTCGAGGGGCCATGGGAGTCCTACACCGCGCTCGCGCCCGCCGGCCGCGACTGGGCGAACGCCGCGCACCTCGTCTATGGGGTGCCGGCCGCGCGACTGGGCGAGGCGAGCGCGCTGCTGCTGTCCCGCGCGCGGCACGGGCTGGTGACGGACCTCGCGGCGCCGTTGCCGTACGAGGGGGTGCCGAGCTCGCTGCGCGCCCGGGCGGCCGCCCGGTGACCCCTCGCCGGCTGCGCGGCCTGCTGCTCGGCCTGGCCGCGCTCCTGGTCCTCTACGCGGCCGCCTGCACCGGCGAGGACAAGGGCCGCGACGTCGGCGGCCAGGGCTCGCACGGCCCGCAGACCGGCACCCAGGACGGCGACCCGGGCGGCTCGGCCGTCCTGGGCTCCGCGTCCGCCTCCGGTCCGGTCGCCCCGCCCCCGGCCGGCGGCTGGTGGAAGCCCGCCGTCGGGCTCACCTGGCAGTGGCAGCTCACGGGCAAGCTCGACAAGTCGGTGCCGGCCGACGTGTACGACGTGGACGGCGAGAACACGCCGGCCGCCGACGTGGCCGCGCTCAAGGCGGCCGGCCGGCACGTGGTGTGTTACGTCAACGCCGGCGCGCACGAGGACTTCCGGCCCGACGCCAAGAACTACCCGGAGTCGGTGCAGGGCAAGGGCCTGGAGGGCTGGCCGGGGGAGAAGTGGCTGGACATCCGGCGCTGGGACGTGCTGGAGCCGCTGCTGTCCGCCCGCTTCAAGACCTGCAAGGACAAGGGCTTCGACGCGGTCGAGCCGGACAACATGGACGGGTACAGCAACAGCAGCGGCTTCCCGCTCACCGCCGCCGACCAGCTGACCTTCAACCGCCGGGTGGCCGACCTGGCGCACCGGGCGGGCCTCGGCGTGGGCTTGAAGAACGACGTGGACCAGGCCGCCGCCCTCGCCCCGGCGTTCGACTTCGCCGTGAACGAGGAGTGCGCGCACTACGACGAGTGCGATGCGCTGAAGGTCTTCACGGCCGCGGGCAAGCCGGTGTTCCACGTGGAGTACGAGGGTTCCACGGGCTCCTTCTGCCCGAAGACCAAGGCCCTGCACTTCTCCTCGATGAAGAAGAAGCTCGGCCTCGACGCCTGGCGCGAGACCTGCTAGCTCAGGCCGTTGCGCGCGGCCAGTGCGTGCATGGCCCGCTGGATGCCCACCCGGTCCGGCGCCGGCCCGGCGGGCGTGTCCGCCGCCGGCGCCCGCAGCCCCGCCAGCGTGTACCCCAGCTGCCGCCGCCAGGCCGTGGGCGCATTCGTCCCCGTGCGCTCGACCAGCCCCGCGTTCGCCATGAGCACCGGCACGACGTCCTCGTGCTGGAAGTCCGGCCGTAGCACGCCCGCCGCCCGGGCCCGGTCGATCAGCGCTGTCAGCCCGCTGAAGGCGTGCTCGCGCAGCTGTTCCAGCTCCGGCACCCCCGACACGGTCGCGGTCAGCAGGTCGGCGAAGGCGCGGTTGCCGGCCTGGGCCTCACACAGGAACGTCAGGTGCCCGGCGAACGCGGCCCACGGGTCCTCCATGGCCAGCGCGCGCTCGGTCGCGGCCACCACCTCCCGCAGCGCGTCGGCGAACACCGCCGCGACCAGGTCGCCCCGGCTGGGGAACCGGCGGTACAGGGTCGCGTTGCCGACCTTGGCCCGCCGCGCGATCTCGTCGAGCGGCGCCTCCAGGCCCCGCTCGGCGAACACGACCTTTGCCGTCTCCACGAGCTGCCGGCGGTTGCGCTCGGCATCCCTCCTCAACGCCCCATGAGCCCCCATGGCTACAGCATATGCACATTCATGGTTGCGTCACCGGGGAGGGCTTTTGCCTGATCCTGACGGTTTGCGCCAGGAGGGTTGTGCATAGACGCGCGGCACCCCATGCCGGGTTTACACGCAGTGAGCAAGTCGACGGGGGCCAACATCACCTGCCGCTTTCCCCTAGGCTCGGCCGGGTGCTGGGGACTCGGGTGGGGAAAGTACTGCTCATCGGCGTTTTGCTGACCGGTCTGGCCGGGGTGGCAGGCTGCGGCAAGGACGGGTCGCCGCCGGCGGATCTGGGCATCGGCGCGCCGTCGAGCGGCGACCCGTTCCCGGTCGGCCAGCTCGAGGGCGACGACAGCGGGCTGGCGCCCGCGTCGCACTCGCCGGCACCATCCGCATCGAAGAAGCCGAGCGCCAAGCCGTCGGTGAAGAACGTGAAGCCCGGCGGCGACACCGGCGGAGGCAAGGTCAACACCAACGACGGCGTGCCCAACCTGGGCAGCGGCACGTTCAGCAAGGCCGACGGCGAGACCGGCGTGGTCGGTTCGACCGACGCGGCGACGCTGGTCAAGTACCAGGTCGAGATCGAGAACGGCATCCAGTGGGGCAACAACCCGGTCTGGACGACCAGCTCGCTGGCCGCCGAGGTGGACCGGGCGATCGCCGCGCCGAAGGGCTGGACGATGTCCGGCGACCACCCGGTCACCTACAACTCCGGGCAGACCCACATCAACGGGGCCAGCTGGAAGTTCCAGCGGGTCAGCGACGGCAACTACAACGTCGTGCTGCGGCTGGCCACCCCGGGGACCGTCGACAAGCTGTGCAAGTCGGTCGGGGTCACCACGCAGGGGATCTATTCGTGCCGGTACGGCAAGACGATCCTGCTGAACCTGCGCCGCTGGCTCAAGGGCATCGACGGCTTCCCGGCCGGCATCGACTTCCACGGCATGACCGTGCTGCACGAGATGGGCCACTTCCTGGGCTTCGACCACATGAAGTGCCCGGGCGGCGGCCAGGTCGCGCCGGTCATGCAGACGCAGACCATCGCGCTGAACGGCTGCACGCCCAACTCGTACCCGTTCACGTCGGACGGCACCTTCGTGCAGGGGCCCTGGGCTAGCTCTTGAGGCGGCGCAGGAGGTCGACGACGTCGGCCTCGTACTCGCGCCACTCGCGGTCGGGCCGGAACCCCAGCTCGGCGTTGACCTGCAGCAGGGGCTCGTTCTCCAGCGCGTTCCAGGTCTGCACGTCAAGCAGGTCGGGCTCGGCCGCGCGCAGCTCGAACAGCATCCGCGCCTTGATCGCGCGGCTGATGCCGTAGCCGCGGTGGCTCGGCACCTCGATGGTGTCGTACTGGTCGGCGCGGGTGGGCCGCTGCGCCGGCACGACCACCTCGGTGAGCCCGGCGATCGTCTCGCTCTGCTCGTGCACGGCCAGCACGATGTACGGCTTCAGGCCGCGGGCGTGCAGCGTGCGCAGGCTGGCCGCCAGCCGGTCGGCGTCGTAGGAGCTGGGCCGCAGCTCGAGGTCCTCGACCACGGCGGCGCGGGCCGCCTCCTTGGCCGCGGCGTAGCCGGCGTACAGCTCCGGCGGCGGGCCGCCGGGGTAGTACTCGATGCGGTAGCCCGCACCGATGCCGGCGGCCATCTCGCCCAGCCGCAGCCAGTCCACGCCGGACAGGTCGAGCAGGTTGCGCATCTCGATGAAGGCGCACTCGAAGCCGTTGTCCTCGAAGAACTTCACGCTCGGGGTGTCGCCGATGACCTCGACGCCGACCGACTCGAAGCCCTCCTCGGCGGCCCGCCGCGCGACGGCGCCCAGCAGCGCGTCCCCGACCCGGCTGTGCCGCGCGCCGGGGACCACGGAGAGCTCGAGGACGCCGATCTCCTCCAGGGCGAGCAGGCTCGCGTGCCCGAGCACCTCACCCGATTCGGAGGTTGCCAGCCACGAGGTGCGCCGCTCGCCCGGCATGGTGACGGCGAGGTACTCCCGGAACATCGACTCGCGCCACGGCGGGTCCTCGGGCACGTCGACCGTCACGATCTCGTTGAGCGCCCGCAGCACCGCTTCGAGCTCGGCCGCGGGCGCGGCCCCTGGGTCCCACTCGCGCACCTGCACGCCCTAAGCCTGCCCTTTGTTGTGGCTGAGCGGAAGTACCAGGGCGCAGAGCGTGGCATTGATCGTCAGTTCTGGTGATCGCGCCGGCCGTAGTCGTTGGTGGCGTTGAAGACGGCCGCGCGGTACTGCTCGGGGACGTTGTAGGCGTGGATCGCCGCGTTCCACCCCTCCAGGGTGGCCAGGTCGCGCCCGTCGGCGCACAGGTACGCGGCCGCGGTCAGCGCGGCGTCGTAGATGTTGTTGATGTCGCTGACCCCGTCGCCGTCGGCGTCCAGGCCGAACTGCTTCCAGGTCGACGGCAGGAACTGCATCGGCCCGACGGCCCGGTCCCAGGTCCGGTCGTTGTCCAGGGCGCCCTGGTCGGTGTCGGGGACCGCCTGGCGGTTGTTCTGCCCGTCCAGCGGCGGGCCGACGATAGGCGGGACCGAGCGGCCGTCGTCCTGCAGGACCGAGCCGTTGGTCTGGCCGTGGTCGGACTCGACCTTGCCGATGCCGGCCAGCGTGGTCCAGGTGAGGTGACACTTCGGGATGGTCCGGGCGGTGACCGCCTCGGCGTAGCCGTAGGCCTGCAGGGCCACCACCGGGATGCCCAGCTTGACCGAGCGGGCGCCGGCCCAGCCGCCGTAGATGTCGGCGGGCCGCTGGTGGGTGCCGGCCGGCGGGCTGTAGCTGCCCGAGCCGGACGGCGTCGGGTCCGACGGCTGCGGCGCCTCGCCGGTGGCCGGGGCGCCGGTCGCGGGCGGCAGCCCGGCGGTGCCCTCGGGCGGCGCCGCGGAGCGGGTGGGGTCGGCCTGGGCCGAGGACGTCGCCGGGATCACCCATAAGCCGACCGAGCCGGCCGCGGCCAGCAGGCCGATGATGAGCACGGTGGGCAGCAGGAACCGCGTCCCGGGCCGGGCCATCGCCCGGCTCAGCCGCTCCCGCCGCGCCAGCCCGCCACCGGGCGACTCCAGCACGTCCTCCGGCGCCGCGTGTCTCGGCTGGTGCGGCGGCTTCGGCGCGGTGCGCTGGGCCGGGACCTGGGACGGATCCGGGGGATACATGTCCACGGGGATCCACCGCTCACCCGCGGGCTCCGGCACCGGGGGCCGCAGCGGCGCCGGACCGGGCCCCGCCACCGGCGCAGCGTCCACTGTGGTCGGTTGGTCGACCTTGGCCGCCTCGTCGTCGCTTGCCACGGGTCGAGTATTCCGCAATTCCCGGGTGCGTGTCACCGTGGCATAACCTGTGAAGATGCCACGCTACGAGTACCGCTGCCGGGCCTGCGGCGACACCTTCGAAGTGCAACGCCCAATGCGTGAAGCCAATGTGAAGACCGCCTGTCCGGCCGGCCACGACGACACCGTCAAGCTGCTGTCCACGATCGCCGTCGGCGGCGCGTCGGGCGGGGGAGCCCCGGCCGGTGGCGCCGGTGGCTGCTGCGGAGGGGCCTGCGGCTGCTGAACATTGTTACCGGTCGGTTTCGTGCCGCATTGGCAAATCGGCTTTGATGTTGTGGCCTGTCGTGCCACATCCGCTACCGGAGTGTTGTCGTTACGTCACGCGAAACCCACTTGAACTTTTCCCCCGCATCGTTGCTGAATCGTTGCTGACCAGCACGGACCGCCCCGGGTGCCGAGCCCGGGATCGACCTTGAGGGTTATCGTTGGGGGCCGTTTCTACGATGTGTGCGCCCTCGGGGTGGGGAATTATGGGGCACGCCTGAAAAGGGAGGCGGAGGTTTCACGTGTCGGGGCGGACGCACCTGCCCAGCGGGCTGGTGACATTCCTCTTCACTGACATCGAGGGCTCGACCCGCTTGGCCCAGATGCTCGGTGCGGGATACCGGCCGGTGCTGCACGAGCACCGGGAGGTGATTCGCCGCGCGCTGTCCAGAGCGGATGGTGTGGAACTGTTCACCGAGGGTGACTCGCTGTTCGTGGCCTTCGCTGACGCGGCCGCCGCCCTCACCGCCTGCGCCGAGGCCCAGCGCGCGCTCGCCGCGCACGAGTGGCCCAGCCCCGAGGCCCGCCCCAGGGTGCGGATGGGCCTGCACACCGGCTTCGCCGAGCCGTACGGCGGGGAGTACACCTCGCCCGAGGTGCACCGCGCCGCGCGGGTCGCCGCCGCCGCGCACGGCGGTCAGGTGCTCTGCTCGGCCGCCACCGCCGCCCAGGTCGGCCTCGGCCCGTCGTCCTCCCGCGGCGGCTTCCTGCTCGGCCCCGACACCTGCCTGCTCGACCTCGGCCTGCACCGGCTGCGCGGCTTCGACGGCTTCGAGCGGATCTTCCAGCTGGTCGCGCCCGGCCTCGACCGGCAGTTCCCGCGGCCGCGCACCATCGACGCGCCCGCGCACAACCTCCCCGTGCAGACCACCCGGTTCATCGGGCGGGCGGCCGAGCGGGCCGCCGTGCGCGACCTCATCGGCCGGCACCGCCTGGTCACCGTCGTCGGCGCCGGTGGGGCCGGCAAGACCCGGGTCGCGGTCGAGGCGGCCGGCGAGATCGTCGAGCGCTTCCGCGACGGCGTGTGGTTCGCCGACCTGAGCGCCGTGGCGACCGGGGACCTCGTCGATGTCAGCGTGGCCGCCGCCCTGGGCCTGCGCCCCGAGCCGGGCCGCGCGGTCGTGCAGACGATCGCCGACCACGTGCGCGACCGTCGCCTCCTCGTGCTCCTGGACACCTCCGACGCGCAGCTGCCGGCGGCCCGGCGGCTCGTCGCCCAGCTACTGGCGGCCGGCCCCGAGGTCGTGGTGCTCGCGACCAGCCGGGAGCCGCTAGGCCTGGCCGGCGAGGTGGTCTGGCGCATCCCGCCGCTGTCGGTCGAGGCGGCCGTCGGTGGCGGCTTCAGCGACGCGGTGGCCCTGCTGGTCGACCGGGCCTCGGCGGCCCGGGGTGGCCGGCCGGTCGAGCCGGGTGACATCGGGCACCTCACCCGGGTCGCCTCGGCGCTGGAAGGCCTGCCGCTCGCCCTGGAGCTGGCCGCCGCCCGCCTGCGCCTGCTCTCCGCGGCCCAGCTGGCCGACCGCATCGGCGACGTGCTGGGCATCCTGGACGCTGGCCTCTCCCGCATTTCGGACTTCTCCGACATACCTGATGTGCCGTCGGCCTCCCTGCGGCACCGGACCATGCAGGCGGCGGTGGGCTGGTCGTACCGCACCCTGGACCCGCGCTCGGCCCGCCTTCTGCGCTGGCTGTCGGTCTTCGCCAGCCCGGTCGACCTGCCGGCGATCGAGTGGCTGCACGATGGCGACCCGCTCGACCCCCTCGCCACCCTGGTCGACAAGTCCCTGCTGCAGGCCGAGGCCGGCGCCACCAACGCCACCTACCGCATGCTCGACCCGATCCGCGCCTACGCCGCCCGCCTGCTGGTCGAGGCCGGCGAGGAGGAGTCGGCCCGCGAGCGCCACGTCGCCTGGTGCCTGCAGACCGCCCACGACGCGTACCTCGATGCCGACGGCCGCCCGGTCACCCTGTCGCTGTACGCGCTGGATCCCCTGGCCGACGAGCTGCGCGCCGCCCTGAACTGGACCGTCACCCGCGGCAGCGCCCGGCAGGGCCTCGCCCTGGCCGGCGCCCTGGACCAGTGGTGGCGCGAGCGCGGCCTGGTCCGCGAGGGCCGCATGTGGCTGTTCCGGCTCTACGAGCGCATCAGCGCCACCGGCGAGCCCGTCCCGGACGCCGAGCTGGCGGCCGCCTACCACATGCACTCCCTCCACGCGGGCGCCGACGGCGAGACGGTGGAGGAGCTACGGTTCTCGCAGCGCGCCGAGTCGGCCGCGCGGAGGGCAGACGACCCAGGGCTGATCGCCCGCATCCTGTCCGCCCGCGGCGCCCCGCTGCTGGAGATGGGCCGCACCGAGGAGGCCGAGCGCCTCTGCCGCCACGTGATCGCGTGGGCGGACCTCCAGGACGTCTCCGGCGAGGCCCTCTTCGCTGTGTACGCCCTGGCCCAGCTCCTGTGGCGCCGGGGCGCCCTGGACGAGGCCGCCGACCTGCTGGCCAGCGCCCGCCCACTGGAGAACAGCCGCCCGGTGGAGCGCGGCCGCCGCACGGTCGACATGCTCCTGGGCATGGTCGCCCTCGCCAGGGGCGACCTGGTCGCGGCGCATGACCACCTGATCGTCGCCCTGCGCTCCCGCATGACCCACGGCTTCCACCTACGGGTCTGCGAGACCTTGAACGCGGTGGCCGTCCGCTGCGCCCTGGCCGACGACCTGGAGACGGCCGCCCGCCTGTTCGGCGCCGCCCAGGCCGCCCGCATCCGCCTGCGCTGCGCCATGGGCCCCTTCGGCCCGTACTGGACCGATCACCAGTCCGCCCTCCGCACGAGAATGGGCGACGTGTCCTTCGACGCCGCGTACGCGGCCGGGGGCGCCCTCGGCCTCGAGGAGTCGGTGGCCCTGGCCCTGACCATCGAGCACCCGGACCTGATGGCCGGCTCGATCCGCTTCTCCACGGTCGAGTAGCCCACCCACCTCGGCCCGCGCCGGGTCCAGCCCCTGTGCGGCTCGACCTGTCCGGGCAGAGGCGCTCAGCGCCGCCTCCCGCGCGGCGTTGACTCCGAGGCCGGCTGTATCGAGCCGGGGCCGTGCGCGGTTCGACCTGGCCCGCGCGCTCGGTCGGCTGCCCCTCGGCGCGGCTCCTGAGGCTGGCCGGCGCGGCGTCGAGCCCGCGGACGCCTCGGACCGCAGCCTGCCCCGCCTGCGCGATGTGGCGCCGGCCTACTGGGGGTGGGGCGGCGGCGGTCGGCCTTGTCCGAGGTCAACCCTCCCCGCGGGGCGCGGTCGCCTGCCGCGCGGCGCGGCCCCCTGAGGCCGCCAGTCGCGCCGCGCCAAGCGTGAGGGGCGCACCGTGCCTGGACGGGGTGGCGGTCGGCCTTGTCCGAGGTCAGTCCTCTTCGGGGTCCTGGTTGGCCTCGGCGCCGAGCACGTAGGCCTGCATCGCCAGCTCGTCGCCGGCCGGCCACACGAACGCGGGCAGCTCCGCCGGCCCGAGCTCCCGCACGAAGCTCCAGAAGGCCCGCACCGCCTCACCCGGCGAGGCGGCCTCGATCGGCAGGTCCACGCTCACCAGCCAGGTCCGCTTGCCCGTGGCCGGCCGCTCGACCTTGCCGGCGACCGCCAGATACGCGGCCTCGTCCACCCTCCGGGCGCCGACCGGCCCGGCGAGCCCACCGGCGGGGAGCGGCGCATCGAGGAGGTTCACCGTGTAGTGCAGCTTCCCGTCCGCGTCGGCCCGTGCGAGCCCGAACACGACCGCCGGCTCCTGCCCGGCTTCGCCACCCGGCGCGGTCTCGTCCCGGGCCGGTTCGTCGGAGGGGCTGGTCACGAGCAGGGCCTCGTCTCCGGCCGCGAGGCCTGTGCCCGGCACCGAGATCCCGCCGGCGCCGTACATCCGCTCAGCCTCGTACTGCTCCCGGGAGACCACCACCACCCACTTAGCCATGCCGTCATTGCATCACGAGGGCCGTCACAGCTCGACGAAACACCCCCTCACGTGATCGTTGACCATGCCGGTGGCCTGCATCAGGGCGTAGGCCGTCGTCGGGCCCACGAAGCGGAAGCCGCGGCGCTTCAGCTCCTTGGCCATGGCCTTGGACTCGGAGGTCACGGCCGGCACGGCGGTGAAGTCGGCCGGGCGCGGGCGCGGGCCGGTCGGGGCGAAGGACCACAGCAGGGCCGCGATCCCGCCCGGCAGCTCGGCCGCCGCCCGCGCGTTGGCGATGGCGGCCTCGATCTTGGCGCGGTTGCGGACGATGCCGGCGTCGGCCAGCAGGCGGTCCACGTCGGGCTCGCCGAAGGCGGCCACCTTCTCGATCTCGAAGCCGGCGAACGCGGTCCGGAAGGACGGGCGCTTGCGCAGGATGGTGATCCACGACAGCCCGGACTGGAAGGCCTCCAGCGTCATGCGCTCGTAGAGCCCGTTGTCGTCGCGGACCGGCCGGCCCCACTCGGTGTCGTGATACTCCAGGTAATCCGGGCTCGAGGCACCCCAGCCGCAGCGGGCCAGTCCGTCTTGCCCTACTACCACGTCGTTCATGCCAGGGAAGTTACTCCTGGGGTACGACAAAAATGCCGTCAGGCGAGCCGGCCCGACTCCACCAGGCGGGCGAAGCGCCGCAGCGCCCCCGTCAGCCCGGCCTTCGAGCCCGGCCAGAGCAGCGGCCAGGCCACCTTCCCGGCGGGCCCGGCCGGCAGGTGGAACCACTCGTGCCACACCACCTGGGTGCGATCGGTGCCGAGCGGGGTGCAGCGCAGTACACCCGGGCCCCGCAGCACCTTGCCGTAGTGCACCACGCGCACCTCGAACGGCGGGTCCACCTTGACCACGCGCATCAGGTCGCGCAGCGAAGCCGGGCCCACCTGGGTGACCGCCTCGATCTGGCTGCCCTCGCCGCCGTCGCCGGAGAGCACGCGGACCTTGGTGAACGGGATCCACTCGCCCTGGCGGGACCAGTCGGTGAGCGCGCTGAAGACCCGCTCGGCGGGCGCGGCCACGATCACCGTGGCCGTCACCTCGCCGGGTCCGGGCCGTTCCGCCTCGGCGAAATCGGAAGAACTCACTTCACCACCGGCGATGGGCGGCCCCACGTGTCGTCGGCGGAGGCGTCCCAGCCGGGGTCCGTGGACGACTTCTCGTCGAGGTCGATGTCGACCTTCTCGTCCTCTTCCGAAGCGGCGGCCTCTTCCGAAGCGGCGGCCTCGGAAGGCGAGTCGATCGCAGGGGAGGTCAAGGGGTCGGTGCTCGACGCGCCGGCGGCGGCCGCCTCGCGGGCGTCGCGCAGCGCGTCGGCGTCTTCCTTGCGCCCCTCGCGCAGTGCCTTGATCTCGGCCTCGAGGACTTGGATCAGCTCCTCTTTGTAGCCGATGTCGTAGCCGGCGCGGCGCAGTGCGGCGTCGACCTGGTTCATCCGGTAGCCCCGGATGACGGTGTCGAACCGGACCTGGTTGACGTCGCCCTCGACGAGCGGCCGCGATGATGGGAGCGGCACGGAGCGTCCGTCGGGCTCATGTCCTTCGATACCCGGGTCGTTATCCATGATCAACAGAGCCACGCCGAACCCGATGGCCCCGACAACCACAGCGGCGACCAACACCAGGAGGAACTCAGCCATAGGGGGAATCGTGGCACGCTGAGTACGCCTGGGCGAGCCCGGCACACCCATCTGAAAGAAACGCGGAGGTCATGCAATGTTTCGTCTGGGCGCCCGGCGGTTCGCCGACGGTGAGTACGCGGTGATGGCCATCATCAACCGGACCCCGGACTCCTTCTTCGACAAGGGTGCCACCTTCGCCGAGGACGCCGCCCTCCGTGCGGTCGAGGTGGCCGTCGCCGAGGGAGCGGACATCATCGACATCGGCGGGGTCAAGGCCGGGCCGGGCGAGACGGTCGACGCCGCCGAGGAACTGCGCCGGACCCTGCCCACGATCGAGAAGATCAGATCGATGTTCCCCGAGGTGGTGATCTCGATCGACACCTGGCGGGCGGAGGTGGCCCGGGAGGTCGTCGCGGCCGGGGCCGATCTCATCAACGACACGTGGGCCGGTGCTGACCCGGGCCTGGCCGAGGTGGCCGCCGAGACGGGGGCCGGTCTGGTCTGCTCGCACGCGGGGGGCCTGACCCCCCGCACCCGCCCGCACCGGGCGGCATTTCAAGACCCGGTGACCGATGTTGTACGGACCGTCACCGACCTCGCCGAACGAGCGATTGCCCTGGGTGTACGCCGGGACGGCATCCTGATCGACCCCGCCCACGACTTCGGCAAGAACACCCGCCACTCCCTCGCGATCACCAACCGCCTCGACGAGATGGTCGCCACAGGCTGGCCGGTCCTCGTGGCGCTGTCCAACAAGGACTTCATCGGCGAGACCCTCGACGTGCCGGTGGGGGAGCGGCTGGAGGGCACGCTGGCCGCGACGGCGGTCTCGGCGTGGCTGGGGGCGAGGGTCTTCCGCGCTCACCAGGTGCGGGCCACCCGCCGGGTGCTCGACACCGTCGCCGCCATCCGGGGGGAGCGCCAGCCGGCCGCCGTCCGGCGAGGTCTGGCCTGAGCCGTGCCGCATCCGCGAATCCGGACCTGCGTGAACTGTCCGGATTCGCGGGTTGCGGCCCGTCACGTCCAGCGCAGGATGTTCTTGCGCCACGCGTACAGAATGCCCAGGAACAGCACGGCGACGAAGATCGCCATCTCCACGACGGTCGCCCCGCCGTAACCCGGCGTGTCGAACACGACCGCCCATGGGAAGAGGAACACGCTCTCCACTGCGAACAGGGCGTACAGGTACGCGTACACGTAGTACCTGATCTGCGCCTGCGCCCAGTCCCCGCCGACCGGGTCGAGGCCGCACTCGTACGTCTCGTACTTCGGTGATGTGGCGTCCGCCCACTCGGCCGATCGGCGCGGTCCCAGCAGCCGGTTGGCCGTAAACGCGGCGACGAAAACCCCAGCGCCGAGCAGTAGAAGGAGCCCGAGCGTCGCATATCCGCCCAGATATCCACTCATGGCACGCACCGTACCCGCGTCATCACGATCTCCGACATGCCGAAAACCCGAATTTGTCTAGATAATCAGCCTCAGCTCGTTGTCGGACTGCAACCAAGCCAACGTCCGGCTAGCCGTTGAGACCAGATTCATCAGAAGGACACCCCCTTATGGAAGCACGCACGGGCCGCCGAAGCAGGTGGCGGCTGCGGGCCGGCTCCTTCGTGCTCTTGGCCACCGTCGGCTCCGTGCTCTTCGCCGGCGCCGCGCGCGCCGATCCGTCCGGCGGCGAGGACCCCAACAGCCCGACGCCCGTGGACACCTCGACCACCACGGAAGCGCCGACGCAGGGGCCGACGACCGAGGCCCCGCCGCCGCCCCCGACCACCACCCAGGCTCCTCCGCCGCCCCCGACCACGACCCAGGCCCCGCCGCCCGTGCACCGGTTCAAGATGACCGTGAGCACGGTGTCGCTCGGCGACGGGTACTGGCAGGGCGACGGCTCGGCGGAGCTGGTCATCTCGATCAAGAACACCGGCGAGAACGTCGGGCGGGAGCACATCGCCGGCTACTACGCGTTCCCCGCCGGATCGCAGGCGACCGGGGCGTACGGCACCGGCGGTTGCACCGTGGCCAACGGCTCGCTCAGCTTCGCCTGCACGCTCGGTGAGCAGGACCTGGGCCAGATCGTGGTGAAGGTCAACGTCGAGCAGGGCGCCTGGAAGACGATCACGACCGGCCTGGTCACCGCGGCGATCGGGCCGATGCAGCGCACGGCGCCGATCGCCTTCGCGTTCACCACCCCGCCCACCCCGGGCATCGAACTGGAGACGCAGGCCTCGGCGCTGCCGGCCGCGGCCTCGCCGCGGGACGAGACGAGCCAGTTGGGGGTCCGGCTGCGCAACACGGGCGCGAGCAAGGCGGCCGGTGCGGTCGAGGTGGTCACCCCGCCGGGCGTGCACCTCGTCACGTTCCCCTCGGCCTGCCGCTCGCACCGGCGCATCGCCGCCGACCGGGACCGCTGCGAGCTCGGCGACATCGCCCCCGGCAAGGAGGTCTCGGCCGTGTTCGGGCTCGTCGTGAGCGCCGCCGCGCGGGCCGAGCTGCCGCTGATCGGGACCGTGCACGCGTACCTGACGCCGCCCGGGCAGGACACCGTCGAGACCCGCTACGACTTCAAGATCACCGCACCGGCGCTGACCGGGGCGGATGCGCCGTTGCCCACCTCGGCGCCGGCCTCGCCCCCGCCGCAGCCGAGCCTCGGCGACCTGGGCCTGCACAGGCAGTCCGGCGACGGCGGCCAGATCTCCAGCCTGCCGTACATCGGGGGCATCGCCGGCCTGGTCCTCCTCGTCGGCGCGCTGGTGTTCTTCTCGCTGCGCCGCCGCGGCCGGCACGACGAGGAGGCGCTGCCCGCCGACGAGGTCGAGGACGTGGTGCTCGTGCCCGCCCCGCGGGCCGGGGACCTGCCGCCGGCCGTGGCCCTGACCCGCTCGCCGATCCCGCGCGCCCTGAACCTGCCCCGGCTGCCCAGCGGTCCGGTCGCCGGCTCGGGCTTCCGCGAGCCCGTCCGCCTGGACGGCAACGGTGACGAAGATCGCAAGGCGGACGATCGGCACGACGACTGAATCGTCACCATTTGTGTACGACGCACAACGGCCTGCGCCGCGCAATGACGAAAGTCGCAGCATCGCCGCCACGGAAGGGATATGCGCCGCAGGCATGTCGTCCGTGCCGACGTACCCTCAGGGGTGTAGGACTTCAAGCCCGCCGCCATAGGAGGTCAGCTCACGTGACCAAGCAGGTCCGCCAGCTGGATCGGGTGGTCATCAGGTTCGCAGGCGATTCCGGCGACGGCATGCAGCTCACGGGTGACCGCTTCACATCCGAGACCGCTCAGCTCGGAAACGACATATCGACCCTGCCCAACTTCCCGGCCGAGATTCGCGCCCCTGCCGGCACCCTGCCCGGGGTGTCGAGCTTCCAGGTGCACTTCGCCGACTTCGACATCCTCACGCCGGGTGACGCGCCCAACGTGCTCGTCGCCATGAACCCGGCGGCGCTCAAGGCCAACCTGGCCGACCTGCCCAAGGGTGCCTCGATCATCGTCAACACTGACGAGTTCACGAGCCGCAACCTGGCCAAGGTGGGGTACTCCACCAGCCCCCTCGAGGACGGCTCGCTCGACGGCTGGAACGTCGCGCCGGTCGGCCTGACCTCGATGACGGTCAAGGCCCTGGCGTCCTTCGAGATCTCCAAGAAGGACGCCGAGCGGGCCAAGAACATGTTCGCGCTCGGCCTGCTCTCGTGGATGTACTCCCGCCCCCACGAGTCCACGCTGTCCTTCCTGGAGCGCAAGTTCGCCTCCCGCCCGGAGCTCGTCGCCGCGAACATCGCCGCGTTCAAGGCCGGCTGGAACTTCGGCGAGACGACCGAGAACTTCGCGGTCCGCTACGAGGTCAAGCCGGCCCGCATGGTGGCCGGCAACTACCGCAACATCACCGGCAACGCGGCCCTGGCCCTGGGCATCGTGGCCGCCGGCGTGCGCTCCCAGCTGCCCGTCTTCCTGGGTGCGTATCCGATCACCCCGGCCTCCGACATCCTGCACGAGCTGAGCAAGCACAAGAAGTTCGGCGTCACCACCGTGCAGGCCGAGGACGAGATCGCGGCGGTCGGCGTGGCCCTGGGCGCCTCCTACGGCGGCGCGCTCGGCGTGACCACCACGTCGGGCCCCGGCGTCGCGCTCAAGAGCGAGACGATCTCGCTCGCCGTCGCGCTGGAGCTGCCGCTGCTGATCATCGACGTGCAGCGGGCCGGCCCGTCGACCGGCCTGCCGACCAAGACCGAGCAGGCCGACCTCAACATGGCGCTGTTCGGCCGGCACGGCGAGGCCCCGGTCGCGGTGCTCGCCCCGCGCTCGCCCGCGGACTGCTTCACCACCGCGCTGGAGGCGGCCCGCATCGCGCTGACCTACCGGACCCCGGTGATCTTGCTCTCCGACGGCTACATCGCCAACGGCTCCGAGCCGTGGCGGCTGCCCGAGGTCGCCGACCTGCCCGACCTGCGCGTGCAGTTCGCCACCGAGCCCAACAGCGAGGACGGCAAGACCTTCCTGCCGTATCTGCGCGACCCCGAGACGCTGGCGCGGCCCTGGGCCGTGCCGGGCACCCCGGGGCTGGAGCACCGCATCGGTGGCCTGGAGAAGGCCGACAAGACCGGCGACATCTCCTACGACCCGGCCAACCACGACTTCATGGTCCGCACCCGGGCCGCCCGCATCGAGGGCATCGACGTGCCCGACATCGAGGTCGAGGACCCGGACGGCACCGCGCGCGTCCTGGTGCTGGGGTGGGGCTCGACGTACGGCCCGATCGGCGCCGCCGCCCGCGCGCTGCGCCAGCGGGGCCTGGCGGTCGCGCAGGCGCACCTGCGCCACCTCTCGCCCATGCCGAAGAACCTGGGCGAGGTGCTCAAGTCCTACGACAAGGTCGTCATCCCGGAGATGAATCTCGGCCAGCTCGCCGGGGTCATCCGGTCGCGTTACCTGGTCGACGCCATCGCCTACAACCAGGTCCGCGGCCTGCCGTTCACCGCGGCCGAGCTGGAGGGTGTGCTCGAGGAAGTGGTGAAGAATGCCTGAGCAGCTGAAGCTCACGACCAAGGACTTCAAGTCCGACCAGGAGGTGCGCTGGTGCCCCGGCTGCGGGGACTACGCGATCCTGGCCGCGGTCCAGTCCTTCATGCCGGAGCTCAATATCCCGCGTGAGCGGATCGTGTTCGTCTCCGGCATCGGCTGCTCGTCGCGGTTCCCGTACTACATGAACACCTACGGCATGCACTCGATCCACGGCCGCGCGCCGGCGATCGCGTCCGGCCTGTCGGTGTCCCGTCCCGACCTGTCCGTCTGGGTCGTGACCGGCGACGGCGACGCGCTGTCGATCGGCGGCAACCACCTGATCCACGCCCTGCGCCGCAACGTCAACCTGAAGATCCTGCTGTTCAACAACAAGATCTACGGCCTGACCAAGGGGCAGTACTCGCCGACGTCGGAGATCGGCAAGATCACCAAGTCGACGCCGGCCGGCTCGGCCGACTCGCCGTTCAACCCGATCTCGCTGGCCCTCGGCGCGGAGGCGAGCTTCGTCGCCCGCACCGTGGACTCCGACCGCAAGCACCTGCAGTCGGTCCTGCGGGCGGCCGCCGAGCACCGGGGCTCCGCGTTCGTCGAGATCTACCAGAACTGCAACATCTTCAACGACGGCGCCTTCGACGTGCTCAAGGAGCCGGCGACCCGCGACGACTTCCTGATCCGGCTGGAGCACGGCCGGCCGATCACGTTCGGCAAGGACGGCGAGTGGGCGGTCACGCACCCGCCCGGCGGCTTCGGCCTGTCCGTCGTGCCGACCGCGTCGGTGAGCGAGGACGAGATCGTGGTGCACGACCAGACGGTCGCCGAGCCGGCGTACGCGTTCGCCCTGTCCCGGCTGCCGGGGCTGGACCTGCGCAACACCCCGATCGGCGTGTTCCGCGCGCACGCGCGGCCGGCCTACGACGACATCGTCCGCGAGCAGCTCAGCGCGGCCAAGGCCAAGGCGAAGGGCACGCCGGACGAGGAGCTCGCCGCGCTGCTCAACAGCGGCGACACGTGGACGATCCTGTAAAAACTGCGCGACAACCGACGGAGGCCATCGCCGCTCACGCGGCGGTGGCCTCCAGCCATCTGGTCAGCGTGCGCACGCCCCAGCCGGTGGCGCCCTTGGTCAGCTCGCCGTCGTTCGCGTCCGACCAGGCCGGCGAGGACATGTCGAAGTGCGCCCAGCTGTCGCGCACCGAGCCGGTGAACTCGCGCAGGTAGAGCGCGGCGAGCAGCGAACCGGCCCCGATGTCGGTCGAGTTGACCAGGTCGGTCAGGTCGCCGCCGAGCTCGGCGGCGTAGTCCTCGCTCAGCGGCATGCGCCACACCGACTCGCCCGAGGCGGCGGCCGCGGCGGCCAGGGCGCCCGCGAGGGCGTCGCTGTGGCTGTACATCGCGGCCGTCTGCTTGCCCAGCGCCACACCCTGTGCGCCGGTCAGGGTGGCCAGGTCGATCATGACGTCGGGGCGCAGCCGGCGCACGGCATAGGCCATCGCGTCGCCGAGCACCAGCCGGCCCTCGGCGTCGGTGTTGAGGATCTCCGAGGTGAGCCCGCCGTAGTGGGTGACGACGTCGCCCGGGCGCATCGAGTCGCCGCTGAGGGCGTTCTCGGCCAGCGGGGTGAGCGCGGTGACCCGCACCGGCAGGCGCATCGCGGCCGCGGCCAGGGTCGCGCCGATCACGGCCGCCGCCCCGCCCATGTCCTTGCGCATGAGCTTCATGCCGCTCAGCGGTTTGATGCAGATGCCGCCGGTGTCGAACGTGATGCCCTTGCCGACCAGCACCACGTGCCGCTTGGCGCCGCGCGGGCGCCACGACAGCTCGACCAGCCGCGGGCCGCGCTCGGTGGTCGCACCCCGCCCGACCGCGAGGATCGCGTTGAAGCCCTGTGCGGCCAGGTACGCCGGCTCGCGCACCTCGACCGTCAGGCCGGGCACGCCGGCGGCGGCCTTGACCACCTGACGGGCGAACCAGGCCGGCGTCTTGCGATCGCTGGGCATGTTGGTCAGGTCGCGGGCCAGCACGGTGGCGGTCACGACGGCGCGGGCCTGGTCGAGCGCCCGCTCGAGGGAGTCGGTCGGCGCGCCGCCGCCCGGGAGCGCCACCGTGACCCGGCGCAGCGGGTCGGGCTCGGCGTCGTCGGCGAGGCGGAAGCGGTAGGAGGCCAGCCAAAGGCCCTCGGCCAGGCCGCGGACGGCTTCGGGGGGTGTGTCCTGCGGTACCAGAACCCGAAGCGACGTCTCGGCACGGGCCTTGCGGGCCAGTGCGGCGCCCGCGGCCCGCCAACCGGACTCGTCACCGTCGCCGATGCCCACGAACAGCAGCCGCGACGGCTTGCGCCCGGGCCGGGGCAAGATGTGCACGGAGCCGGCCGACCCCGAGTGCTCGACGTCCTCCAGGAACGTCGCGCACTCGTCGAGGTCGGCCGGACCGAGCTTGAGCAGGTCCAGAGCGGCAGAGGGGGAGCCGGACGGGACGACGACAGCGACCGCGCCGGAGGCACTGCGGGCTGTGGCGAACCTGATGTCCAGCAAGGGGACCCTCCAATTTCTGCGCACACCGATGGGAGCGACCACCCAGGGCCACCCCAGTTTTGAAAGCAGAGCCGATTGCAGGAAGACTCAGCCAGTGGCCGTCTTCAACGCCTCGCTGAGCTCGTTGGCCTCGTCCTTGGTCATCTCGACGACAAGCCGCCCACCACCCTCGAGCGGGACGCGCATGACGATGCCGCGGCCCTCCTTGGTGACCTCCAGCGGACCGTCGCCTGTCCGCGGCTTCATGGCCGCCATGTTGTCTCCCTTCGCTTCCTGATGTCCTGGACATCAGGTTGCACAGCCGTCCCCGCATGCCCGGCGCGCCTGCTCACGGGGCCGCGGCCGGACCCGTCGACTCCGTGATGTACGCGCCAACCGTTGATTTTCCCTGATGATGGCCCCAAGACCCAAACCGGGCTGCGATCCGTGTGACATCTTCTGGCGGAATGTGCCGGTCAACTGTCACAATAAGCGGCCATGCAGGCCCGGTCGGCCCTCTTTGATCTGTACGGCGACCATCTCCGCCCACGCGGCGGGCGCGCCGCGGTCGCGGCTCTCGTGCGCCTGCTCGCCCCCCTCGGCATCGCCGCTCCCGCCGTCCGCACCGCCGTCTCCCGGATGGTCCGGCAGGGTTGGCTCCAACCTCTACGGTTGCCGACCGGCCCGGGCTACGGCATCACCCCGAAGGCGGCACGCCGCCTGGACGCCGCCGGGGCCCGGATCTACCGGACCCAGCGGCCGGGTGGTGGTCCCGCGACAGCCTGGACCGGCCGCTTCGATCTCATCACGCTCGAACCGCCCGCGCACCGCGGCGCGCGGGCGAGACTGGTAGCGAACCTGGGATTCCTCGGGTACGGCTCGATCGACGTCTCGACGTGGATCGCCCCGCGCCCGGGGGAGGGCGTCGACGCCCTGCTGACGGAGGCCGGTGTGCGCTACGACCGATTCGAGGCGGAGCATTCGGGCGGTACCGATGGGGCGATCAAACTCGTGGCAAGGGCCTGGGATCTCGACGGGATCGCCGCGGCCTACGACGAGTTCGTCGAGCGCCTCACCCCGCTCGTCGCCGGCGTCGGCCCGGGAACGCCCGACGAGCGCGCCTACGCGGTGCGGTTCTCGCTCGTGCACGCCTGGCGCGCGTTCCTCTTCCGCGACCCGCAGCTGCCGCCGGAGCTGCTGCCCAAGCGCTGGGCCGGCACCGCGGCCGCCGCGTTCTTCGACCGCCACGCCCTCCGGCTGCGCCCCGCCGCGGACCGGTTCGTGGATGCCTGCCTGACCCTTTAAATGTTTGGAGTACCGATGGAGCTACTCGTCGAGCGCACCGAGAACGGCGTCGCGATCCTCACCCTCAACCGGCCCGAAGCCCTCAACTCGCTCAACACCGCGCTCAAGGTGGCCCTGCGCGACACGTTGCAAGAGCTTCGAGACGACGCAACGGTACGGGCGATCGTCCTCGCCGCCGCCGGCCGGGCGTTCTGCGGGGGCCAGGACCTGCGCGAGCACGTCGAGTCCCTGGAGGCGGGCACGGGCGCGTCGCTGTCGACCGTCGCCGAGCACTACAACCCGATCGCCACGCTGCTCGGCGGCATGCCGAAGCCGGTCGTGGCGGCGGTGCGCGGCATGGCGGCCGGCGCCGGCGCCTCCCTCGCGCTGCTCGCCGACTTCCGGGTCGGCGGCCCCAAGACGGCGTTCCTCATGGCCTTCGCCAACGTCGGCCTGGCCGGCGACACGGGGATCTCCTGGACCCTCCCGCGCATCGTCGGGCACGCCAAGGCCGTCGAGCTGCTGCTGCTCGCCGAGCCGGTGGACGCCCAGACCGCCGTAGGCCTGGGCATGCTCACCCGCCTCACCGAGACCGACGACGACGTGCTGCCGACCGCCCTCGAACTCGCCGACCGCCTCGCCGCCGGCCCGACCGTCGCCTACGGGCAGATCAAGCGCGAGCTGGCCGCCGGCGGCTCCGGGTCGCTGGCCGACGCGCTGGCGGTGGAGGCCGAGGCCCAGTCCACCTGCGGGCACACCACCGATCACCAGCACGCCACCGCGGCCTTCGTGCAGAAGCAGAAGCCGGTCTTCAAGGGAGTCTGATCCCTTCCTGACGAGGCTCGTACAAACCGGGCATAGCCTGGGGTCCATGGCCGATCGTGAGAAGGTTGCGCATCTGTTGCGCAGGGCGACGTTCGGGCCCACGGCGGAGGAGGTCGACGCGGCCGAGTCCAAGGGCCCGGCCGCGACCCTCGACGCCCTCTTCAACCCGCCCGCCCCCGACGCCGGCGCCGACCGCACCCCGCCGCCCAAGCTCGGCCCGGTCGTCAACGAGAAGTCCGACCGCGCCGAGCAGATCCGCCAGGTCGGCGCCTGGTGGCTCGACCGCATGGCGCAGGCCGAGCACCAGGTGCACGAGAAGCTGACCTTCTTCTGGCACGGCCACTGGGCCACCTCCGCCGACAAGGTCAAGTCCGGCCCGCTCATGCTGAACCAGCAACAGACCCTCTTCCGCACCGCCCTGGGCCCCTTCGCCACCCAGGTCCACACGATGCTGCGCGACCCGGCGCTCATCGTCTGGCGCAAAAAAACACCGACAAGGCCCCGAACGAGAACCTCGCCCGGGAGCTCATGGAGCTGTTCACCCTGGGCGTGGGCCACTACACGGAGCAGGACGTCCGGGAGGGCGCCCGGGCCCTGACCGGTTGGGTCGTCGACAACAAGTCCGGCACGGCCTCGTACAACGCCAAGCGCCACGACGCCCGCCCGAAGAGCATCCTGGGCAAGACCGGCAACTACGACGCCGACGGCTTCGCCGACATCCTGCTGGCCCAGCCGGCGAGCCCAGAGTTCGTCGCCCGGAGGCTCTGGCTGCGGTACTGCAGCGACGCCCCGATCCCGCAGGCCGCCCTCGACCGGGCCAAGACCCAGACCACCACGGCCGCCATGCTGCGCGAGCTGCTCTCCGCCGACGGCCACGCCGAACTGGTCAAGCAGCCCGTCGAGTGGCTGGTAGGCGCCCTCCGCCAGCTCGGCATCCGCCCCGGCGAGCTCAACGAAAACCAGCGCAAGCAGCTCCAGTCGGGCCTGACCCAGCTCGGCCAGGTCCCGCTGCGCCCGCCGAGCGTGGGCGGCTGGCCCGCCGGCGCGGCCTGGCTGACCACCTCGGCCACCCAGGCCCGCATCAAGCTCGCCCAGACCCTGGCCGCCCGGGCCCCGCAGCCGGCCCTGGCCCGCCTGACCGCCGTCCCACCCACCCAACGCCCGGCCGCCCTGGCCCGCCTACTGGTGATCGACAAGTTCACGGACCGCACGCTGGCCGCCCTGACCCCGGCCGCGGGCGACCCCCGCCGCCTGCTCACCGTGGGCCTGGCCAGCCCCGAGTACGCGGTCAGCTGAAATGTCCCACCACCCCGGCCCGACCGATCCCAACCCGCCCCACCGCACCCCGGTGAATTCCGGCCCGGCCAATCCCGGCCTGACCCACTGCGGCCCGGCCGACGTCGGCCCGGTCCCTTCCGCTCCGGCCGACTCCGACTCTGCCGACTCCGGCCCGGTTCACAGCGGCCTGGTCCGCGGCGGGCCAGCCGACTCCGGCCCGGCTCACAGCAGCGGCCCGGCCGAATCCGGCCCGGTCCACAGCGACCCGGCCGACTGTGACCGCAGGCGCGGTGGGCGCGGCCGACGCCGACGGGTCGCGGCGGCGCGCGGCCGGCCCACGGACCGGGATCCGGATGCCGGCCGGTCAAGCCGCCGCAGCCGAGGCCGAGGCCCCCGGGCTTGCGGCCGAGGCGCCGGGTGCCGGCGACGGGCGCCGGGATGCGGGACCGGGCGCGGTCCGCGGCGAGCACTGGTCCTCGCCATGCAGTTCTGTCGTGTTCAGCTCTGTCGTGTTCAGCAGCAATCGTTCGCACCGTTGAAGGAGGCGGCATGGACGCCCTCACCCGTAGGAAGTTCCTGATCGCCAGCGGCGTGGTCGGGGCAGCGACCCTCGCCGCGGGCAGCGCCTGGACGCTGCGCGACGTCTTCGACTCCGCCGCCTGGGACGACCGGCCCGGGGACGCCAAGACGCTCGTGCTCGTCACCCTGTACGGGGGCAACGACGGGCTGGCCAACGTCATCCCGTACGCCGACAAGGCCTACGCCCCGGCCCGCCACGAGCTGGCGTACAAGCCCGAGGAGGTCCTCAAGCTCGACGACACCCTCGGGCTCAATCCTGGGCTGGCCGGGCTCAAGCGCTTGTACGACGCCAAGAAGCTGGCCATCGTCCGCGGCGTCGGCTACCCGAAGCCCGACCACAGTCACTTCCGTTCGATGGACATCTGGCAGACCGCGCAGCCCGATCGGCCCGGCAACACCGGCTGGCTCGGCCGGTGGCTGGACACCTTTGGCGGCGACCCGCGCCACGCCGTCTCCTTCGAACCCGTCCTCCCTCCGTTGCTCGCCGGCACCACCACGGCCGGCGCCGCGGTGCCCGTCAGCGGACTGGCACTCCCCAGCGGGGTGAAGCCTGAGATGCTCACCGCCCTCGGTAAGCCCTCCGACGGCGAGTCCCCGCTGCAGGCCCGGGCCGCCCGCGCCTTCGCCGACCTCGTCGAGGTCGACGCCCTCATCCACAGCGTCGACGAGTCCGCCGCCGAGGACGCTCCGTCCTCGTCGGGCACCGCGACCGGCGGCCGCTCCGATCTGCAGACCCAGCTCGCCCTCGTCGCCCGCTGTGTCGAGGCTGGCGTGGCCACCCGCGTCTTCTCCGTCTCGCTCGGCGGCTTCGACCTGCACGCCGAGGAGCGCAACTCGCAGGAGATCCTGCTCAAGCTCCTCGACGGTGCGCTCACCGCCTTCGCCGAGCGCATGGCGAAGACCGAGGCCGGCCGCAAGGTCGTCGTCGCCGTGTACTCCGAGTTCGGCCGCCGCGTCGCCGCCAACGGCTCCGACGGCACCGACCACGGCACGGCGTCCAACATGTTCATCCTCGGTAGCCCGGTCCGCGGCGGCCTCTACGGCGAGCAGCCCAGCCTCGCCGACCTGGACAACGGCGACCTGAAGTTCACCACCGACTTCCGCTCCGTCTACGCCACCCTGCTCCGCGACGTGCTCGACGCCGATCCCGAGCAGATCCTGGGCTACAAGACCCCGCTCGAGGGCATCCTGTAGGCCCGCACCCGCCGCCGCGGCCATACGCGGCGGCGGATGGGATCCCGCGAACGGCCCGGAACTCAGCCGCGGGCGATTGCGTCGGGCCCGGCGTCACCCTCCGCGGGGGCCAGCTCGTGGCCGGCGGCCCCGTCGGCGCCGACCAGGGCCAGCGTCCGGCGCCCGGCCTCCGCGCCGCTCGTGGCCGGAGCCCCCGTGCGCGACGGCAGCGTCAGGGCCAGGGGCAAACCGGATGCCTGGCTCGACTCGGCCAGTGCGGCGCCGCCGAGCCGGGCGCGGCCGCGGGACGGGCGGGGACGGCGCGACGCCGGGGGCCGCTGCCGCAGCCGGCCCGCCCGCTCGACCCGTTCCCGCGCCTTCTTCTCCTGGTCCAGCCAGCCCAGGGCAGTCCGGCAGGTGTACGCCCACCAGCCCACCCACCGCCCGTAGCGCTCCCGGAGCTCGTCCGGGGCGGGCGGCGGGTCACCGTATACCCCCTTGGCGGTCCGGACGAACTGCTCCATCTCCAGCGGCACGGCGTCGGGCCGGCCGAGGACCCGCAGCAGCAGCGAGTGGGCGGTGTAGGCCCCCACCCCGCGCACGGCCAGCAGCGCGGCCCTCGCCTCCTCGTACGGCCCGTGCCGCAGCAGCCCCTCGTCGAGTGCCGCGACGCCGCCGATCAGCTCGGCCAGGCGGGTCGCCCGTGCCGTCCCGCCGACATACGGCAGGAACTGCTCCGGGGTCAGCCCGGTCAGCGTGGACAGGTCGGGGAAGGCGACGAAGTCCTCGCCGCCCGCCTGGGCCATCGGGCCCAGGTGGATGGTCAGCCGGCGCTTGTGCAGCGACGCATACCACTGGGCGGAGTTCTGGACGAGGGCGAAATACGCCACCCCCTCGGCCAGGCTCGAGAACCGCACCTGGTGCAGGCCGGCCGCCACCGCCAGCAGCGGGCGGACCGGCTCGTCGGCCTCGGCGACCCGCAGGAACTCGGCGCGGTCGTCGGTGAGGCCCAGCCAGGCGGAGACCCGCGCGCCGACGTCGTCGAGCTCGGGCGGGGTCAGAGGGGCGGCGCTGTGCACGGTCAGGGCCACGCCCGGGGCGCCGTCGTCGCGCGCGGTGACCCCGGCGACGACCGCGGACGACGGGTCGGACGGGTGGGTGAAGGCGCGCCGGACGCCGTGCTCGTCGAGCCGCACGTCGCGCAGGCCGGGCTGGAAGCCGGCGATCGCGCGCAGTGTGCACCGCAGGTCGAAGGGGGTCGTGGCGGACAGGAAGGTCTGGGTGGTGATGCCGAGTTCGGTCATGGGGGCATCGTCGGGTGCGGGTACGACAGTTTTCGGGGAGGGCGGGGGAGTGGTTACTGTGCGCGAGCGGCGATCAGCAGTCCGTCATCGAGTGGGAGCAGTGCCGGGACCCAGGCGTCGCTGTCGCGCAGGGTCTTGACGGCTTCACGCAGCAGTACCGTCTCCGCGTCTCTCATCGTGGGATCCGAGACCCGGTCGCCGGCCAGGGCGCTGGCCAGCACGAGCGTCCCGCCGGGGCGCAGCAGGCGCTCCGCGGCGACCACCACCGCCGCGTACTCGCCGGGGTCGTGGTCGACGAAGACCAGGTCGTAGGCCCGGTCGGCCAGGCGCGGCAGCACGTCGAGGGCGCGCCCGGTGATGATCCGGGTGCGCGAGGGCGGGTTGCCGGCGGCCGAGAACACGCGGCGCGCGATCCGCTGGTGCTCCGCCTCGAAGTCGATCGTGGTGAGCACCCCGTCTCGGCGCATCCCGCGCAGCAGCCAGCCACCGCTCACCCCGGTGCCGGTGCCGACCTCGACCACGGCCTTGGCGTTGCTCACCGCCGCGATCACCCGCAGCGCCGCCCCGCAGCCCCGGCTCACCGCGCTGATGCCCAGTTCGTAGGCCCCCTCGCGGGCGGCCGTCAGCACCGGGTCCTCGGCTACGTACCCGTCGATGAAGTCAGCAGTCCGGGCGGAAGCGGTAATGGGACACCCCTTTATGAGGATTTGAAGCGTGGTCCGGAGGAAATCAATCGACCGCAAGCCTAGGAGACCTCGCCCGCACATGCTTGATGCCGGGTCGTGCAATGCTGGATGCGAAACGGACGGAGGAGCCGATCGTGACAGACGGTTCGGCCTGGCGGCAGCCGGGCCCCGGCGCGCCGACCAGCAGTAGCGGCTGGGGGGCGCGCCCCACATGGGCCGCACCCGGCGCACCCCCGGCGGGGCCGCAACCGGCGCCCAACAGCTGGTGGTCCGACGCGCTGGCAGACCCGTGGCGCGATCCGGACGCCCCGGTCGTGGTGGTCAAGACCCCGCCGGACGAGGCTCCGGAGCTGGAGAAGCCGCCTCCGCCTTCCAGCGGCCCGCGGGTGGGCATCGGGCTCGTGCTGGTCGTGTCGATCGTCACGGCACTGCTCGCCGGGGCCCTCGGCGGCACGCTCGGGTACGTCTTCGCGGTCGGCGGGGGCGGCAGGCTCGGCGGCCAGATCGGCGGGAACGCGCCGATGAACAACCGGGCGCCCGAGTCCATCGCGGCGCTGGCCAAGAAGGTGCTCCCGAGCGTGGTCACGATCAGCGTGCGGGTCGGCAACGGCACGTCGCTCGGCTCCGGCTTCGTGGTCTCCTCCGACGGCCACGTCATCACCAACAACCACGTGGTGGCGGGCGGCAACGACACCGCCATGATCCGCTTCAGCGACGCTACGGTGGCCACGGCGAAGGTGGTCGGCAGCGACCCGGAGTCCGACATCGCGGTCCTGAAGATCGACACCAACGGCCTGCCCGACAGCGAGCTGGCGCCCGTCGAGTTCGGCAACTCCGACCAGGTCCAGGTTGGCGACCCGGTGGTCGCCGTCGGCGCGCCGCTCGGGCTGACCAGCACGGTGACCTACGGCGTGGTCAGCTACCTCGACCGCCCCATCCGCACCAGCGAGGGCGGCACCTCGCGCTACTACGCGGCCATCCAGACCGACGCGGCGGTCAACCAGGGCAACTCCGGTGGCCCGCTCTTCGACGCCGCCGGCCGCGTGGTCGGCATCAACTCCGTGATCGGCACCCTGTCCGAGGACCAGTCCAGCGCCGGCAACGTCGGCCTCGCCTTCGCCATCCCGATCAACCACGCCCGGCGCATCGCGTCCGACATCATCAACACCGGCAAGGCCCGGCGCACGGTGATGGGCGTGCAGGTCGACGCGTCCTACCAGAACCCGCTCGGCGGCGCCCGGCTCACCCAGGTCGAGGCCGGCGGCCCGGCCGAGGCGGGCGGCCTCAAGGCCGGCGACGTGGTGCTGGCGGTCAATGGCAAGCCGATCGAGGAGGTGTGGGACCTCACCGCCCTGGTGCGCAAGTACGCGCCCGGGGACACTGTGGAAATCCAGTATCTGCGGGGCACGTCGAGGGCCAAGGCTTCCGTGACCCTGGTCGCCGACGCGAAGTGACCTGACCGGCCCTCCCCGAACCCCCGGGGAGTGCGTACGCTAGCCCGAGAGAGCAGGGAGGGCCGGTACATGGGCTTGGAGAACATCGGCGGCTGGGAGTTCATCGTGATCATCCTGGTCGGGCTGTTCATCTTCGGCCCCGACCGCTTGCCGAAGGCGATCAGCGACGGCGTGAAGATGCTGCGCCAGGTTCGCCAGATGGCGCGCAACGCGACGGGTGACCTGAGCAAGGAGCTGGGCACCGACATCCAGCTGGAGGACCTCCACCCCAAGACCTTCCTGCGCAAGCACCTGCTGAGCGAGGAGGACGAGGCCGCGCTGCGCAAGCCGCTGCAGGGCCTCTACGACGACGTGCGCGGTGTCGCCGACCAGGTGAAGCGCGACGCCGAGTCGGCCGCGTCGGCCGCGAAGTCGGTCACCGCGCCGGCGCCGGCCCCAGCCTCAACCCCGGCCCCGCAGCAGCCCGCGATCAAGGCATCCTGGGACGACGTCACCTGATGGGGCGCCGGCGGCGCCTGGTCTGGGGCGATCGGAGAGCCAGACTGGGCGCAGCGGTCAGCTAAGAGCGAATCTCCGCGCGCCTGGGAACACGCCCCGATGCCAAGATCATCCTAGATAAGCAACTCGAAATCCGACATTCGGTGACATAGAGGCCCTGACCGACTTTTACCCGGCCGGGGTATAAATCCGACATGTCGCGGCACGGAGTGCCCGACATGTCGGAAATTACCCAAACGCGGCCCAGCCCGCGAGGTCGGCCAGATGCTCAAGCTCGACAGGCCGCGGAGCCGGCCGTCGACGAAGCGGCGGCCGGCCGGGACGTCAGCGGCCGGCGGGCTTCAGGCCCAGGGGCTTGCCGACCAGGCTCTCGCGGCGCATCGCCAGCTTGTCGGCCACGGCGGAGAGGGCGGCCGCGGCCGGCGCGTCCGGGGTGGCCAGCACGAGGGGCAGCCCCGTGTCGCCGGCCTCCCGCAGCCGGGTGTCGAGCGGAATCTGGCCGAGCAGCGGCACCTTCGCGCCGACCGCGCGGCTCAGCGAGTCCGCCACCGTCTGGCCGCCACCCGCGCCGAAGACCTCCATGTGCGTGCCGTCCGGGAGCTCCAGCCAGGACATGTTCTCCACGACCCCCACGATGCGCTGGTGGGTCTGCAGGGCGATCGAGCCGGCCCGCTCCGCCACCTCCGCGGCGGCGGCCTGCGGGGTGGTCACCACCAGGATCTCGGCCGACGGGAGGAGCTGGGCCAGCGAGATGGCCACGTCGCCGGTGCCCGGCGGGAGGTCGAGCAGCAGGACGTCGAGGTCGCCCCAGTACACGTCGGCGAGGAACTGCTGCAGGGCGCGGTGCAGCATCGGGCCGCGCCAGACGACGGCGGCGTTGCCCGGGGTGAACATGCCGATGGAGATGACCTTCACGCCGTGGGCGGAGGGCGGCATGATCATGTTCTCGACCTGGGTGGGGCGGCCGTCGGCGCCGAGCATGCGGGGGACCGAGTGGCCGTAGATGTCGGCGTCGACCACGCCCACCGCGAGGCCGCGGGCGGCCAGGGCGGCGGCCAGGTTGACCGTGACGCTGGACTTGCCGACGCCGCCCTTTCCGCTGGCCACGGCGTAGACGCGGGTGCGCGAGCCGGGCTGGGAGAACGGGATGATCGGCTCTTGGACGTCGCCGCGGAGGCTGGTCTGCAGGGCCTTGCGCTGCTCCGGGGTCATCACGCCGAAGTCGATCTCGACGGCGGTGACGCCCTCGACGGCGCCGACCGCGCGGGTGATGTCCGTGCGCAACTTGTCCTTGAGGGGGCAGCCGGCCACCGTGAGCAGGATGCCGATCGCGGCGACGCCGTCCTCGCGCAGCGTGACGTCGCGGACCATGCCCAGCTCGGTGATGGGCCGGCGGATCTCGGGGTCGTCGACGGTCGCGAGCGCGGCGGTGATCGCGTCGTTGACGGTGGTGGCCGGGGCTGACATGGGTGCCATGGTACGTCGGACCCGGCCGGCACCCCGACGAGAAGCGCGACGCGAGGAACGCATCACACGCGCCACGCGGAAGGGGGTTGTCCCCGTGCCCAAGCCGGTGCGAACATCGTTTACACGCCGCGCGCCTCGCCCCTTGAGGCACGCGGCGTTATGCATGCCCGCTCAGCGCCGCCGGCGGGGCGTTTCGTCGGAATCGAGCGAATCGTCCGGTTCGTCAAGGGAGTCCGGGGCGAGGGGGTCGCTCAGCGAGCCAAGCGCCTTGCGGACCTTCTTGCGCTCCGCCTTGGCCCGCCGATCGGCCGCCTCGTCGAGCTCCTCGGCCACCCGGGCCAGCTCCGAGCGCAGGAAGTCGCGGGTCGCCACCTCGCCGAGGGCGATGCGCAGCGCCGCGATCTCCCGGGCCAGGTACTCCGTGTCCGCCTTCTGCGCCGCCGCCCGCCGCCGGTCCTCCTCGGACGCCAGCCGGTCCCGATCGGCCTGCCGGTTCTGCGCGAGCAGGATGAGCGGCGCGGCGTACGACGCCTGCAGCGACAGGATCAGGGTGAGGAACGTGAACGTGTACGGGTCGAACTGCCAGCTGCGCGGGGTCAGCGTGTTCCAGGCGATCCAGGCCAGGATCACGATCGTCATGTAGACGAGGAACTTCGCCGTCCCCATGAACCGCGCGATGCCCTCCGACCACTGCCCGAAGGCCTCGGGGTCGAAGCGGGGCAGCGTGATGCGCACATCCCGCGGCTGGTCCAGCCGCCGGCGCTCAGCCACGGGATCCGCCGCTGGCGGGCAGGCCGACGTTCAGGGTCTCGGCATGGTCGCGATCGCGCCAGTCCTCCGGCAGCAGGTGGTCGAGCACGTCATCCACGGTGACCGCGCCGACCAGCTTGTCGTTGTCGTCGACCACGGGCATCACCACCAGGTTGTAGGTCGCCATGCGACGGGTGATCTCGGCGAGCGGCGTGGCCGGCCCGAGCGGATCGATGTCGTTGTCCACCACCCCGCCCAGCAGCGCCGAAGGCGGCTCCCGCAGCAGCCGCTGGAAGTGCACGACCCCGAGGTACCGCCCGGTCGGCGTGGCCATCGGCGCCCGTGTGACGAAGACGCCCGCGGCCACGGCCGGGGCCAGCTGCGGCTCCCGGATCCGGGCGAGGGCCTCGGCCACCGTGGCGTCGGGGGGCATGACGATCGGCTCGGAGGTCATGACGGCGCCGGCGGTGCCCGGGGCGTACTCCAGCAGGGCCCGCACCGGCGAGGCCTCGTCCGGCTCCATCAGGTCGAGCAGCACCTCCTGCTCCGGCTTGGGCATCTCGGCGAGCAGGTCGGCGGCGTCGTCCGGGTCCATTTCTTCGAGCACGTCGGCGGCCCGCTGCGGCTCCAGCGCGGTGATGATCTCCAGCTGGTCGTGCTCGGGCAGCTCCTCGAGCACGTCGGCGAGGCGCTCGTCGTCCAGTGCGGCGGCCACCTCGACCCGCCGGCTCTCCGACAGGTCCTGCAGCACGTTGGCCAGGTCGGCGGGGCGCATGTTGTCCAGCACGGCGAGCAGCCCGGCGGTGCCCTGGGTCTGCGGCTCGCCGGCCAGCCCGGTCACCTCGCCCCACTCGAGCTGGTTGAGGTGGCCGCGGCGGGTCAGGCGGCCGGTGAACTCCCGGACCGCGACCCGCGACAGCGACCACTCCCCGGTCCGGTCGGCGTCCATGGCCACGTCCACCACGGCGCCGGTGCGCCCGGTGGCGGCCACGGTGACGTGCCGGTCCACGAAGTCCTCCAGCACCAGCAGCTCGCCCGCACGGCGCTCGAAGCGGCGCAGGTTGAGCGTGCCGGTGTTGAGCACCACGGCGTCGGGCTCGATGGCGGTGATCCGCCCGATCGGCAGGAAGATGCGCCGGCGCATCGGCATTTCGGCGACGAGTCCGACCACGCGGGGCGGCAGGTTGCCGGTCCGGGGCCGCACGACGGCGTCGCGGACCCGGCCGACCTGGTCGCCGTTCGGATCGAACACGCTCAGGGTCGCCAGGCGGGCGATGTAGACCCTCGGCGCAGTGCTCACGAGGCTCAAGCCTACTTAAGGAATCCACCGCGTTGCGGTTGGACCGAACCCGGCGGGCCCGCGCCGCCTAGGCTTTGCGGATATGAGCATGCTGCGGTACTCCGTCGTCGACGTCTTCACGGACCGCCCCTTCACCGGCAACCCCCTGGCGATCGTCCACGACGCGCAGGAGCTGGCCGGCGAGCAGATGCAGGCGATCGCTCGCGAGTTCAATCTCAGCGAGACGATCTTCGTGCTGCCACCGTCGACCGAGCGGGCGACGTACCGCGTCCGGATCTTCACTCCGGGCACCGAGCTGCCCTTCGCCGGCCATCCGACGATCGGCTGCGCGGTGACCCTGGTCCGCAACGGCGTGATCAAGGGGCCCGACGTGGTGCAGGAGTGCGGCGCGGGGCTCCTGCCGGTGCACGTGGACGAGGTGCACGGCGCGGCCACGGTGACCGGCGCCGACCCGACGATCGGCCCCGCGCTCGACCCCCTGCCGCTGCTGGAGTCGATCGGGCTCACCGAGGCGGACTACGTCGGCCCGGCGCCGCGCAAGGCCGGGTGCGGGCTGGAGTTCACGTTCCTGTCGGTGACCGACGAGGCCGTGGGCAAGCTGCGCCTGCTGCGGCCGGTGGACAACATCAGCGTGTTCCACTGGGACGCCGAGCAGCGCGTCGCGCACGTGCGGGTGCTCGTGCCGGACGCCGGCGTGGCCGAGGACCCGGCGACCGGCTCCGCCGCGCTCGGGCTCGGCGTGTGGCTGGTCGGCAGCGGGCTGGTGCCGGGGGATGGGCTCACGCGGTACGAAATCGGCCAGGGTTTGGAGATGCACCGCCCCTCGGCGCTGCACTGCACGGTGACGGCAAGCGGAGGCGAGGCGGTGTCGGCCACCGTCTCCGGTCACGTGGTGCCGATCGCCTCGGGCGAGATGATCGTCCCGCCCTTCATCGGCTGATCGGGACCGTCTCGACGGCGGCGGCCGCCCAGCAGTACGGCCGCCACGCCGGCCAGCAGCACCGCGATGCCCGGCAGCGTGCGCGCCGCGGGCAGCTGGCCCAGCAGCAGCCAGGCGATGGCCAGGGCGCCCGGCACCTCCAGCAGGAGCAGAACGGCGACCGTCGTGGCGCTCACCCGGCGCAGGGCGTAGTTGACCAGCGTGTGGCCGAGCAGCTGGGGTCCGGCCACCATGGCCGCGATGGCCAGGATGGTTCCGCGGTCGTACCCCCACAGCCGCACCCCCGCCGCCAGCCCGGCGATCAGCAGCAGCGCGGCGCAGACCGAGTAGCAGACCGTGGCGTACGCCGTCGTGGCCAGGCTGGCCCGCGCCCGCGCGCCGAGCAGCGTGTAACCGGCGGCGGCGATCCCGCCGGTCAGCGCCAGCGCGTCGCCGAGCAGCGCCCGCCCGGACAGCTGCGGGTCCGCCCCGGTGGCCAGCGCCACCCCGGCGACCGCGACCGCGATGCCGGCCCACGTGCTGGCCGGCGACCGCACCCCGCGGGCCGCCGCGATCAGCGCGGTCCAGACCGGCGTGGTGCTGACCAGCGCCACGGACATCGCCACGCTGGTCAGCTTGGTGCTGGGCACCCAGGCGCCGAAGTGCACGGCCAGGCACGCCCCGGACAGCGCGGTGACGGCCAGGGTGCGCCGCCCGGCGCCCGGGCGCAGCAGGTCGCGCAGCTGCCCGCGGCGGCGGGCCAGGGCCGGCGCGGCCAGCGCGGCCGCTCCCGCCGCGTTGCGCCAGAAGGCGATGGCGAGGGCCGGCGCGGCGGCGAACGCGATGAGCGGCGCCGACGAAGAGACGGCGATGATCGCGATCGCGAGTGCCGCAAGCGTGGAAAGGCCGACCTGGCGCATGGTGCGAATTGTCGTTGATCCGACACAAGCCGTCCCTGTGGGCGTGTAGACCGTCCGGAGGATGTGAGGGGGGGCGAACGGTGATCGAAGCCGTCTGTTTTGACTACTTCAACACGTGTACCAGCGCTGTTCGCCGCGGCAGCGGCCACCGCTGGACCGCTGAGGTGCTCGGCGTCGACTCGTCCGCCTGGGTCGCGCTGCTGGACCGGACGTACGACGAACGCGTCCGCGGCGCGTACGGCAGCCAATTCGCCGGCCTGCGCCGGCTCTGCGGCGAGCTCGGGGTCGAGCCGAGCATCGCGCAGCTGCGGGTCGCGGCCGAGCTGCGCCTGGCCACCCTGATGGACGACGCCCCGCTACGTCCGCAGACCATTCCCGTGCTGCGCTCCCTGCGGGAGGCCGGGCTGCGCGTCGCGATCGTCAGCGACTGCTGGTGGGAGCTCCCCGCGGTGCTGCCCCGCTCGCCGGTGGCCGGGCTGTTCGACGGGGCCGTCTACTCCGTGCAGGTCGGCCACGCCAAGCCGCACCCGGCGATGTACGCCACCGCCTGCGCCCTGCTCGACGTCGACCCGGCCCGATGCCTCTACGTCGGCGACGGCGGTGGCCGCGAGCTGTCGGGGGCCACCCGGTTCGGCATGGCCGCCGTCCAGCTGCGCGCCCCCGACCTCGGCAGCCACCTCACCTTCCACGCCGAGCCCGACTGGCGAGGGCCGTCGATCGAGTCGCTCGAGGAGGTCCTGACCCTGGTCGGGGCGCCTATGCTGGTGGGGTGACCGTGACGGCGACGCTGTTGCCAACGGAGGGACGCTTCCTCGCCCGCCTGGCGGCGGACGCGGTCCACGCGCGGCTCACCGGCGTCCGCCTCACCGCGCGCATCCCGTCCGACGGCCCGCTGCAGGACGACGGCGCCTGCTTCGTGACGCTCGAGCGGGCCGGCGCCCTGCGCGGCTGCGTCGGCAGCCTGGAGCCGGTCCAGCCGCTGCACCGCGACGTGGTCCGCAACGCGATGCGGGCGATGCGCGACCCGCGGCTGCCGCCGGTCACCGCGGCCGACTGGCCCGGCCTGGAGGTCAAGGTCTCGGTGCTGGACCGGCCGGAGCCGGTGGCGGCGGACGGCCGCGAGGCGCTGCTGGCCGCGCTGCGACCCGGCGTCGACGGGCTGATCATCGTCGCGGACGGGCGGCGGGCCACGTTCCTGCCCTCGGTCTGGGCCAAGCTGCCCGAGCCCGAGCGGTTCCTGGCCGCGCTGCTGCGCAAGGGCGGGTGGCCGGTGGGGGAGTGGCCGGCCGGGCTGACCGCGCTGCGGTACGGCTCCACGGAGTACCACGACCACGGCCCGCGCCCCGTGATTGGATGAGTCCCATGGAAGCGCTGGTCGAAGAGGCGGCGAAGAAGGCCGCCGTGGCCTGGGTCGCCGTCGGTGGCCGCCCGGCGACGCTGGTCTGGTGCGCCTGGCTCGGCGGCGCGCTGCTGGTCGTGAGCGGCGAGGGCGAGCAGGCCGCGCCCGGCCTGGCCGAGGCCGCCGCGGCCGACGTGAGCCTGCGCGGCGACCACGGGGGGCGGATCGTGACGTTCCCGGCCGAGGTGACCCGGATCGCTCCCGGCGACGAGGCCTGGGCCGAGCTCGTGCCCCAGCTGGCCGGCAAGCGGCTCAACGGGGCCGGCGGCGCCGGGGACCTGGCCGCCGCCTGGGCCGAGCGTTGCGTCGTCAGCCGGCTCACCCCGGTGGGCGCCTCGGCCGCGATGCCCGATGACAGCCAGGTCGCCCCGCCCCGCCCGACCCCGGCGACGCGCATCCCGCGCCGCCCGTTCCGTTTGCACAAGGTCCGCGGGGCAACGCGAGACCCACGGCGCTGAGGCTCTCGGCACAGCGGTCGCGGCGGCCACCCAGGCGGGATGAGGCGCCGGTGATGACCAGCGCACACCCGGTGAAATCTCCCACAGGGGCATTCTGCGCACTCACGCGTCGCGGTTACCGTTTGGTAGCCGTCCTGAACCTTCGCTAAGGAGTCCCGCCATGGCCGCACTCGGTCGCCCGCGCCGCTCGTGCCTCGCCGTGCCCGGATCGAGCGTCAAGATGCTCGGCAAGGCTCAGGGGCTCCCGGCCGACCAGGTCTTCCTCGACCTGGAGGACGCCGTCGCGCCGCTGGCCAAGCCCGAGGCGCGCAAGAACATCGTGGCCGCCCTCAACGACGGGGACTGGGCCGGCAAGACCCGGGTCGTGCGGGTCAACGACCTGACCACGCCGTGGACGTACCGCGACGTCATCGAGGTCGTCGAGGGCGCCGGCGCGAACCTCGACTGCATCATGCTGCCCAAGGTGCAGAACGCCGCCCAGGTGCAGTGGCTCGACCTGACCCTGACCCAGATCGAGAAGACCCTCGGCCTGCCGGTCGGCGGCATCGGGATCGAGGCCCAGATCGAGAACGCGGCCGGCCTGGTCAACGTCGACGCCATCGCCGCCGCCAGCCCCCGCATCGAGACCATCATCTTCGGCCCGGCCGACTTCATGGCCTCGATCAACATGAAGTCGCTGGTCGTCGGCGCGCTGATCCCCGACTACCCGGGCGACCCGTATCACTACATCCTCATGCGCATCCTCATGGCCGCCCGCATGCACGACCTGCAGGCCATCGACGGCCCCTTCCTGCAGATCCGCGACGTCGACGCGTTCCGGGAGGTGGCCAAGCGCAGCGCCGCGCTGGGCTTCGACGGCAAGTGGGTGCTGCACCCGGGCCAGATCGACGCGGCCAACGAGGTCTACTCGCCCGCCCAGGAGGACTACGACCACGCCGAACTCATCCTCGACGCGTACGACTACTCCACCTCCGAGCAGGGCGGCCGCCTCGGCGCCGTCATGCTGGGCGACGAGATGATCGACGAGGCCTCCCGGAAGATGGCCCTGGTCGTCTCGGCCAAGGGCCGGGCCGCCGGGATGAATCGCACGACCGCATTCACCCCGCCGAACTGAGAAAACGCGCGTCGCATTGCCCGCCGTGCGGTCCGGAAGGCAGGATTTGCCCTATGGCACCCGACCTACGTTCCAGCGGCCCCGCCGGTAAGAGCGGCCGGCGCGACGCGAGCCGTCCGTCCTCCGCGCGGCGCACCCTGCGAGCCGTACCGTCCAGCGGTCCCGACGTCGACGGACTCCCCGTCGACGAGGAGTCCCCGACCGTCGTCGATCGGCTCGACGGCCGCATTGCCCTGGTCACCGGCGCGGGCAGCCCCGACGGCATCGGCTACGCCACCGCCCGCCGGCTCAAGCAGATGGGTGCCGCGGTCGCGATCGTCTCCACCACCCGGCGCATCCACGACCGGGCCAGCGAGCTCGGCGTCATCGGCTTCGTCGCCGACCTCACCGTCGAGGCCGAGGTCGGCGCCCTGGCCGACGCCATCGTCGACCAGCTCGGCGCGGTGGACATCCTGGTCAACAACGCCGGCCTGGCCAGCAAGGCCAGCCCCGAGGTGCTGCGCCCGGTCGCGCAGCTCACCTACGAGGAGTGGCGGGCCGAGATCGACCGCAACCTGACCACGGCGTTCCTGGTCAGCCGGGCCTTCGTGGGCGGCATGGCCGAGCACGGCTGGGGCCGCATCGTCAACCTCGCCGCCACCGCCGGCCCGGTCAACGCGCTGCCCGCCGAGGCCGGCTACGCGGCCGCCAAGGCCGGCGTGGTCGGGCTCACCCGGGCCCTGGCCATGGAGCTCGTCGCCGACGGCATCACGGTCAACGCGGTCGCCCCCGGGATCATCCACACCGGGGCGTCCACGCTCGTGGAGCTCAAGCAGGGCTTCGGCACGCCGATGGGGCGCCCCGGCACGCCGGAGGAGGTCGCCGCGACCATCGCCTTCCTGTGCTCGCCCGGCGCCTCCTACATCACGGGTCAGATGCTCGTGGTGGACGGCGGCAACAGCGTCCGGGAGGCGCAGTACCGCTGAGATCGCGGTGTGTTGCTCACAAGCCTGCGGTCAGCGAATCATCAGGTTGGCTGGCTACGCTCGGCGACATGAAGGCTCGGGCCGGCGACTACGCGGTGCTGCTCGGCCCGCCGGTCGCCGTCGGGTCGGCCGTCGGCGTCGTGCTGCTCGCCGGCGAGCCCGAGGCATTCCTGCCCCTCGTGGTGGTCCTGCAGCCGCTGACCACGCTGGGCATCGTCGTCGGGCTGGTCCAGCTCACCCGCACCACGCGGGGCCCGTCGACGTTCCGGCTGGTGGTGTACGAGGGAAGGGCGGCCTTCGGTGCCCCGCCCACCTTCCGCCGCCAGTGCCTCTTCAACGGCCTGCTCAGCGCCGCGCTGCTGCTCATGGCCCTCAACGGCCTGCGCGTCCCGGGCCGGGTGGTGCCGGGGCTGGCCTGGGTGATCCTGGCCATGAACGCCTTCGCCATGGCGCTGCTGCTCTTCCGGATGATCCGCAGCGGCCCGCTGCTCATCACCGTCGACGGCGTCGCGATCGACGGCGGCCGCACCTTCGTGCCGTGGGCCGCGCTGGAGCCCGGCTCCGACAGTCCCCAGTGGACGCTGGCCCACCCGGAGCTGGTGCGGGGCCGTCCGATCAAGCGTTTTCAGCCCGGCCAGGTGGTGTCGCTGGACGTCTCGCTGTGGTTTCTGTTCCGCTCCATCCATTCCTACCTGGATCACCCCGAGCGCCGCGCCGCCATCGGCACGCCGGAGGAGCTCGAGCGCCTGCGCGGCACCCTCGCCCGCCAGGTCACGTGATCGCCCCGATCGTCCGACGCGGCCCGCTCCGTCTCGTTCCTACCATCGAGGCATGCGCTGGCCCTGGGTCGTCGTCCCGCCGCTGTACGTCCTCGCCGCCGGTGCGCTGGCGCACGCCCTCCCGCTCGGTCGCTTCTTCGTGTTCGGCGTGCTGGTCCTCGCCGGCCTCGGCGTCGGCCACCTGCTGACCGACCCGCGCCGCCGCGCCGACCCGCCGGCCCGTCCCGGCTGGAGCTTCCCGCCGCCGGCCCGCCCGGCCTCGGCCCGGATCGGCTACGCCTTCGCCGCCGCCGCGATCGTCGTCATCGATATAACGCTGCTCACCACCGACCCTCTCTCGATCGGCATCGCCGTCGTCGTGGCAGCGCTCCCGCTCGCCGTCGGCGTGCAGCTGCTCGCCCGGCTGGTCCGGGGCACGCCCGCGCTGCGCCTGAACCCCGCCGGGATCGAGGTGCGCGGCACCCCGTACCCCTGGGAGCGCATCGCCGCCGTCGAACTCAACGGCGACCCGGCCAACCCGCGCCTGGACGTGCTGCTGATCGGCCGCCGCCAGCCGGTCGCCCTGCGCCCCTTGGGCGTCGACGCGAACCTGCTCTTCCTGCTCGACCTGCTGGGGTACTACCACGCGAACCCGGCCGCCCGCCCGCTGATCGGCGACCCCTCGGAGGCCGAGCGGACCCACGCGCTGCTGCTGCGGGCCAGGCTGGCGGCCGGCCTGAGGGGCGGCCCGCGCCCCATCGTGACCGCTCTAGGGGCGGCCGGCGCCCCATCGTGAGCGCCCCAGGCATCGTGAGCGCCGCAGGGGCGGCCCGCGCCCCATCGTGAGCGACCCCACAGCGGGCTGAAAGGCTCCGAGCTACCGTCGATGGCATGCGCAGCGCCGAGCAGATCCTGCGCGAGGCCCGGACCATCGCGGTCGTGGGCGCCTCGCGGGACCGCACCAAGACCGCCCATGCGGTACCGCAGCAGATCCAGCGCCACGGCTGGCGCATCGTGCCGGTCAATCCCTACGCCGACGAGATCTTCGGCGAGCGCGCCTACCGCACGCTCGCCGACATCCCGTTCCCGGTCGACCTGGTCAACGTCTTCCGCCCGTCCGCCGACGCCACCGGCGTGGTCAAGGAGGCCCTGGCCATCGGCGCGCCCGCGATCTGGCTGCAGCAGGACATCGTTTCCCCGGAGGGCCGCGCCCTGGCCGAGGCGGCCGGCGTCGACTACGTCGAGGACGCCTGCATCGCGGTGATCCGGGCGGTGCACGCGATCAGCGGACCCCGTACTCCCTGAGCAGCCCCCGGCTGATGATGGTCTTCTGAATCTCGGAGGTGCCCTCGCCGATCAGCAGGAACGGCGCCTCGCGCATCAGCCGCTCGATCTCGTACTCCTTCGAGTACCCGTACCCACCGTGGATGCGGAACGCCTCCTGCACCACCTCGGCGCAGTACTCGCTGGCCAGCAGCTTCGCCATGCCGGCCTCGACGTCGTTGCGCTGGCCGGCGTCCTTGAGCCGGGCCGCGTTGACCATCAGCCCGTGCGCCGCCTCGATCTTGGTCGCCATCTCGGCCAGCTTGAACGCGATCGCCTGGTGCTTGACCAGCGGCTGCCCGAACGTGTGGCGCTGCTGCGCGTAGGCGATGGCCAGCTCGAACGCCCGGATCGAGATCCCGCAGGCCCGAGCGGCCACGTTGACCCGCCCGACCTCGATCCCGTCCATCATCTGGTAGAAGCCGCGCCCGGCCTGCTGCGCGCCGCCGAGGATCGCGCCGGCGGGCACCCGGACGCCGTCGAGCACCATCTCGGTCGTCTCGACGCCCTTGTACCCCATCTTCTCGATCTTCCCGGGGATGTTGAGCCCCGGCAGCTGCTCGTTGAGCCCGAAGCCGGGCTCCTTCTCCAGCAGGAAGGTCGTCATGTTGCCGTACACCGACTCGGCCCCGAGATCGGTCTTCACCAGCGTGGCCACGACGGAGGACTGGGCGCCGTTGGTCAGCCACATCTTCTGCCCGTCGAGCACCCAGGAGTCCCCGTCGGCGACCGCCTTGGTCCGGATCGCCGCCACGTCGGACCCGGTGCCGGGCTCGGACATGGAGAACGCGCCGCGCACCTCCCCGGTGGCCATCTTCGGCAGCAGCCGCCGCTGCTGCTCCTCCGACCCGTGCTGCGACACCAGGTAGGCCACGATGAAGTGCGTGTTGACGATGCCGGAGATCGACATCCAGCCGCGGGAGAGCTCCTCGACCACGAGCGCGTAGGTCAGCAGCGACTCGCCGAGCCCGCCGAACTCCTCGGCGATGGTGAGCCCGAACAGCCCCATCTCCCGCATCCCGGCCACGATGTCGGTGGGGTACATGTCGTCGTGCTCGAGCTGCTGGGCGTGCGGAATGATCTCCTTGTCGACGAACGCCCGCACGGTCTCGAGCATCGCCTGCTGTACGTCGGTGAGCCCGGGTGTCTGGGCGAGACGAGCCATGACGGAAGACCTCCAGAAGTTACCGGCGGGTATCCTCGAAGTATCTGAGCTTTCGCACCCCGGGCCAATGTGATCGCCGCGCAGTGCTCTGTGAATTAATCCACCGCGGCCCAGGGCTCGGCCGGGTCCGTCGACTTGCCGACGGGGCAGACACTCCGATAGTCGCACCACCGGCACCGCCCGGACGCGACAGCCGGGAACGCCTCGTCCGCCGGGCCGCCCGCCGCGATCACCGCCTCGGCCGCCACGATGTCCGCCGCCGTCTGCTCGGCCCGGCGCAGGTGCCGCCCCAGCGACTCCTCCGTGTGCTCGTGGGCCGCCACGCGCCCGGTCGGCAGGTGGTGCAGCTCGACCCGCCGGCACTCCTTGCGGAACACCCGCGAGGCCGCGATCGCGTAGAGCGCCAACGCCCGCGAGCCCCGGGCGTCGTCCTCCGACAACTCCGAACGCCCGGTCTTGTAGTCGACGATGACCAGCTCGCCGCCACGCTGGTCGATGCGGTCCACCCGCCCGGACAGGGCCAGGGTCTCGGTCCGGGTTGCCACCGTGCGCTCCACGCCGACCGGGTCGTCCGCGGGGTCGAGGCCGGTTACATACGCCTCCAGCCAGTCCAGCGCCCGGCGGTACGCCTGCCGCTCCTGCTCCTCGTCCCGGTAGCCCTCGCGCACCCACGTGGCCTTGAGCAGGGTCGGCAGCGCGCCGGGCGTGCGCCGCTCGGGGTCGAGCGCATACCAGTTCTTCAGGGCGTTGTGCACCGAGGCGCCGAGCGAGTTGTGCGCCCATGGCGGCCCCTTCGGCGGGGCCGGCCGGTCGATGTAGGAGTAGCGATAGAGGCGCGGGCAGTCCTCGTAGCTGCCCAGCTTGCTGGGGGTGCAGGTGAACAGCCGCCGCGGCGCTGCGAACAGACCCAATTGCTCCACGGAATGCATCCTGCCACCCGGGTACGACAAAACCAGAAACGTCGATCCTCAGTGTGGCGAGTGCAGGTACGTCGTCACGAACGCCCCGACCGCGTCGGCCAGCAGCTGCACCGCGATCGCCGCCACCAGCAGGCCGGCGATCCGGGTCACCACCTCGATGCCGCTCGGTCGCAAAATGCGCACCAGCACGCCGGAGAAGCGCAGCACGAGGTACACCACGATCATCACGGCGACGATGCCGACCGCGATGGCGAGGTACCCCGAGAAGTGGTCGGCCCGGCGCACGAACAGCATCGTGGCCACGATCGCGCCCGGCCCGGCCAGCAGCGGCGTGCCCAGCGGCACGAGCGCTACGTTGGTCGTGGCCTGCTCGCGGGGGTCGTCGGTCTTGCCGGTCAGCAGCTCGAGGGCGACGAGGAGCAGCAGCAGGCCGCCCGCACCCTGCAGGGCCGGCAGCTCGATGTGCAGGTAGCCGAGGATCTGCCGGCCCAGCACGGCGAACGCCACCACCACGCCGCAGGCCAGCGCCACCGCCTGCAATGCGGCCCGGTGCCGGCTGCGCCGCTCCATCTGGCCGGTGAGCGCGAGGAAGATCGGCACCGCGCCCGGTGGGTCCAGGATGACGAGGAGCGTCACAAATACTTCGCCGAAGAGCTTCAAATCCACGACCGGATTGTCGTGGCCGCCCTATATCGAGCGGATACCAGGGTCTTGACGAGGCTGAACAGCACACTTACTTTGCCTGAGAGAACAGCAAACTTTCCTTACAGATGGAGGGTTGTATGGGCAAACGCAGTGTCCTGGCCGGGTTTGCGGCCGCGCTGGCGGCCACGTCGCTGGCGCTCGTGCCCGGGACGGCGGCGGGCGCCCACGGCGCCACGCACCAGGACCAGTTCAATCGGGTCGGGTACTTCATCCAGTGGGGCATCTACGGCCGGCAGTACTACGTCAAGAACCTCGAGACGAGCGGGCAGGCCGCCCGGCTGACCCACATCAACTACGCCTTCGGCAACGTCGACGCGACCGGCAAGTGCGCCTCCGCCGACCCGTGGGCCGACTACCAGCGGCCGGTCTCCGCCGAGGAGAGCGTGGACGGCGTCGCCGACGCGCCGGGCCAGGCCCTCAACGGCAACTTCAACCAGCTGCGCAAGCTCAAGCAGAAGCACCCCGGCCTCAAGGTCCTCCTGTCGCTGGGTGGCTGGACCTTCTCGGCCAACTTCTCCGACGCCGCGCGGACCGACGAGTCGCGCAAGGCGCTGGTCAAATCCTGCATCGACACGTTCACGTCGACCGGCGTCTTCGACGGCTTCGACTTCGACTGGGAGTGGCCCGGCTCCGAGGCCAACCCCGGCAACGTGATCCGCCCCGAGGACAAGCAGAACTTCACCCTGCTCGTCGCGGAGTTCCGCAAGCAGCTGGGCAAGTCGGCGACGCTGACCGCGTTCCTGCCGGCCGCCCCGGCCAAGATCGACGCCGGCTTCGAGGCCAACAAGATCTTCAAGTACCTCGACTTCGGCTCCGTCCAGGGCTACGACTTCCACGGCACGTGGGAGCCGACCACCAACCAGCAGTCCGCGCTGTTCGTGCCGCGGGGCGCCCCGACCACGCCGGACTTCAGCGGGGCCAGCTCGCTCAAGGCCTGGACCGACCGCGGCGCGCCGAAGAAGCAGCTCCTGCTGGGCGTGCCGTACTACGGCCAGGGCTGGACCGGCGTCACCAACGCCAACCACGGCCTGTTCCAGCCGGCCACCGGCCCGGCACAGGGCACCTGGGCGGCCGGCAACGAGGACTACAAGACCCTCGCGACGCTGCCGCAGCAGGGCTACAAGGTCTACCACGACGTGCTCTCCGGTCACGCGTGGCTGTTCAACGGCACCACGTTCTGGACCTTCGACGACCCGGTCGCCGTGGCCCAGAAGGGTCTGTTCGTGCGCCTGTCCGGCTACGGCGGCGCGATGATCTGGTCGCTCGACGGTGACGACGCCAACGGCACCCTGACCAAGACCATCTACACGACCCTGCGCTAACCGAAAGACCGGCCGGCCGCGGACCCGTTGTCACGGGTCCGC
>NZ_JBFAZW010000004.1:0-45940 GCF_040682015.1 Dactylosporangium sp. NPDC051485 | reverse complement strand
ACCCCGCCCGCCCCCCCGCCACCCGCCGCCGCACCCCCGCCCCGCCCGCCCACCCGCCGCCCCGCCCCCCCCGCCCCCCCCGCCCGCGCCCCCCCCCCCCCCCCCCCCCCCCCCCGCCCGGTTCTTTTCTGGTGGCTCCGGTCCGGCGCGCCGGCGCCCGGCATGTCGTGCGTCAGCCGGATGCGGGCGAGCCGGGGCGGTCCACGAACAGGGCGATGCCGTCCAGGACCCGCTGCAGCCCGAAGGCGAAGGCCCGCGTCGGGTCGCCCGCCCCGAACTCCTCCCCGGCCGCCTGCCCGATCCGGGCCGCCGTCGGGAACCTGGCCGGGTCGAGGACCTCGCTCAGCAGCGGCGCATAGGCGGCCCACCACTCCGCGTCGCTGCGCCCGGTGCGCTGCTCGGCCTGGTCGGCCAGCACGGCCGCGCGCGCGGCCCCGGTGACGTAGTCGAGCACGAGGCTCAGCAACTGGTCGCGCTCCAGGTCCCCGACCCCGGTGTTCTCGAAGGCGCGCAGCTCGAAGTCGTACTTCGCGATCGTGTTCGGCCCGAGCACCGGACGGCTCGTGGCCACCTGCAGCAGCCAGGGATGGCGGCGGTAGAGCTCCCAGTTGTCGCGGGCCACCTCGGCCAGCCGCTCCCGCCACCCCGGCCCGGTGTAGGCGTCCTGGACGGCCTCTCCGGCGACCGCGTCGACCATGACGTCGATCAGCTCGGCCTTGCTCGGCACATACGTGTACAGCGACATGGCGGTCACCCCGAGCTGTTCGGCGACCCGCCGCATGGACACCGCGGCCAGCCCCTCGGTGTCGGCCAGCGCGACCGCCACCGCCACGATGCCGGGCACCGTGAACTTCGGCCGCGGTCCCCGACGGGCCGCGGGGGTCGACACCCGCCCCCACAGCAGTTCGATGCTGCGGCGCGGGTCGCCGGCCCCGCTGTACTCGGTGCTCACCCGAGCACGTTGCTTCCGTGGCCGGCCGCCGTGATCCGCTCCAGCACCTCCGGCGCGGTGGTCCGGGCGCCGAGCCGGACCGTCTTGTTGGTGCCGTGGTAGTCGCTGCTGCCGGTGACCACGAGGCCCAGCTCGCCGGCCAGCGCCCGGATCTGGGCCCGCTCCTCGGGGTTGTGGTCGGTGTGGTCGGCCTCCAGGCCGAAGAGCCCGGCGCCGGCCATCTCGATGATGAGCGAGTCCGGCACGACGGGGCCGCGGACGCTGGCCCGCGGGTGGGCGAAGACGGGTACGCCGCCGGCGTCGAGCACCAGGCGCAGCGCGGCGAAGACGTCGAGATCCTCCTTGGGCACCCGGTACCGCGTGCCCAGCCACTGCGGCTCGAACGCCTCGGTGACCGTCGTGACCAGCCCCCGGCGGATCAGGGCCTTGGCGAGGTGCGGGCGGCCGACGGTGCCGCCGGCCGCGTCCTGCAGTATCTCTTCCCAGGTCACGTCGATGCCGTCGGCGTGCATCAGCTCGACCATGCGCTCGGCGCGGGTCTCCCGGGCCATGCGGACCCTCGCCAGCTCGCCGGCCAGCGTGGGGTCGCTCGGGTCGAACAGGTAGGCCAGCAGATGGAGCGAGATCGGCCACGGGCCCCCGCGCCACCGGCAGGACAGCTCGGCCCCCGGCACCAGGGCGAGCCCGTCCGGCCTGGCCTCGGCCGCTGCCGACCAGCCCGCGGTGGTGTCGTGGTCGGTCAGCGCGACGACGTCGAGCCCGGCCGCGGCCGCCTCGGCGACCAGCTCGACGGGGGTCGAGGTGCCGTCGCTGGCGGTGGAGTGGGCGTGGAGATCGATCTGCACGCCTTCAGCCTATAGAGCGCTACGGGCCTTCGAGAGGCTCGATCAGGACGACCTGGGCGGTCTCCGTCTCCTGACCCGGGTCCTGGTCCAGCGGCACGGGGTCGGCGCCCCCGGCGGCCGGGTTGAGCTTCAGGAACTTCTTGCCGTTGTCCACGACGAAGGTGGTGGCGTTGAGCCAGACGGTCTTCGTGGTGACCGTGAGGGTCCACAGCTTGGGCTTGGCCCCGGCCGCGGTGAACACCGCGGCCAGGTCCAGCATGGCCACCTGCTTGAGCCCCGCGACGGGATAGGCCAGCCAGCGGCCGTCCGGGGAGATCCGGCCGCCCACCTTGGCCGCCACCGGCAGCCCGCAGACCTGTTTCTGAATCGTGAACGGCTGCCCGAACTTCAGTAGGGCCAGGCACATCGGGGTGTCGGGGTCGACCGGGGTCAACTCGGCGTAGACGCCGGAGTTGTCGGCCGTGCCGCCGAAGACCCGCACCACGGTGTTGTCCCAGGTCGGGTCGTACCTCCGCTCGGTCTGCCAGACGTCGAAGCCCTTGTCGCCGTTGCTCATGACCAGGTTGGTGCCGACGAAGGCGACCGGCTGGGTGTCCTGGGGGACGTCCGCGGTGGTCTTCTTGGTGATCTTCTTGGTGTCGTCCCGCTTGCCGTCGCCCCCGGCGCGGCTGCCGACGTACATTTTGCCCTGCTCGGCCCAGGCGACGGTGTTGCCGTCCTTGGCCACGGCGATGTCGTTGGCGTTGTCGACCAGCACCTGCTGCTGGTCCGTGTCGTCCTGCAGGAGCAGCTGCTTGTCCCCGTCCGGCTGGGTGTTGACCACCAGGTAGCCGTCCCTGGCCTGGTAGGCGGCGGTGACGGTGCTGGCCGCCGGCAGCTGCAGCCGGACCCGGGTGGCCGCCTGGGCGCTCGGGCCGATCGCCTCGACCTCGTGCATCGCCGCCTGCGTGGGCGACGAGAAGTTTGTCGTCCCGGCCGACGGGCGCTGCTCGGTCTGCGGCCGCCCGATCGAGCCGCCCGCCTGCGGTGGCCCGGCCGGGCCGCCCGCGGTCAGGGTGTGTAGCACGGCCACGGAGACGGCGGCGACGGCGACGAACCCGGACAGTCCGGTGACCGCGGCGCGCCGCCGCCGGCGGACCCGCAAGGCCCCGGCGATGGCGGCGTCGGCGGCCCCGTGCAGCGCCGACACCGACCCCGGCGGGGGGCTGCCCGCCTTGGCCGCGAACGTCGCGCGGAGCTCGTCTTCCAGCATGTTCGTCACGTCCCCAGTCAGACTTCCACCGGCTCTTCGACCATGGCGTGCGTGATGGTCTCCGTGGGTAGAAGCGCCTCAGCCTCGTCAAAAGGTTGTTCCGGCTCCGCTGGGGGCGGGTCAGGGGCTTTTTTCCGTGTTGCCGCGGGAGTCTTGGGAGGGGTCGGCGGCCGGACGCCCTCGGCCGCCAGCCGCTCCCGCAGGGTGGACAGGGCGCGCGAGGTCTGGCTCTTGACGGTGCCGACGGACACGCCGAGCAGCCGGGCGGTCTCGGCCTCGGACTGGTCCTCGTAGTACCGCAGGACGAGCACGGCCCGCTGGCGGTTGGGCAGCGTGCGCACGTGCCGCCACATGGCGTCGCGCTCGAGGCTCTCCTCCAGCTGGTCGGCGGCCGGCCCCTCGGGCAGCACCTCGGTGGGGCGCTCGCCGTGCCAGCGGCGCCGCCACCAGCTGGTGGACGTGTTGACGAGCACGCGGCGGGCGTAGGGCTCGACGGCCTCGATGTGCCCGAGCCGCTTCCAGGCCAGGAAGGTCTTGGTCAGCGCGATCTGGAGCAGGTCCTCGGCGGTCGCCCAGTCGCCGGCCAGGAGGTAGGCGGTGCGCAGTAGCGCCTTGGAGCGCAGCGCGACGAACTCCCGGAAGTCTTCCTCGCGGAACCCTGCTGCGTCGTCCGGCACGCCGCCCCCTCCCCCTCCGCCCACGTACGAAGACGCCATGAGGGGCCCCGGGGGTTGCACCCGGGCCGGATTTCCCAGCTAACTCTCAGGTGCCGTCGTCATCGGCGCCGGTCGCACGGCCGAGACGCGCCTCGACGGCCTCCGGCTCGTACATCTCCTCGACGATGCGCAGATAGAGCTCGTTCGGGTTGGGCAGGTTGCGGATATTGCGAAGGGCCTGGTCCTGGCCCGCCGACTCGAGCTCGAAATGCCCGTATCCAAACGTGCGACCCGTCAATGACTGCACGTATTTCATGTCGGTGACCCGCGCCAGCGGCATCATCGCCACATTGCGGGTGAAGATGCCCGACACGACCATGACCCGCTTATTGGTGAGAATGAAGCGGTCGTACCACCAATCGGCGACCCGCCACGCGCACCACAGGATCACGACGGCCCAGATGACCAGCACCGCGGTGCGCAACTGGGTCTGATTGTGCTTGGTCAGCCAGCCCGCGATATAGCCCATCGCGATCGTCGCGAAGATCGCGATCAGGCCCTCTTTCGCCAGCTGAACCCAGTGCCGCTTCCACTCGCCCCGGAACTTCTCGGTGGGGAAGAGATAGCGGGCCGCGTGCCGGCTGGCCTCGTCCTCCAGGGGCGCCACGCGGCTGCCCGGTTGCAGGGCGGGGCTGGCGTCACCGCCCTGCAGCCGGGCGAACTCGTCCTGCGAGAACGTCGGCGGGGCGTCGCTGTACTGCCGGCCGGTGCTGCCGCGCGCATGCGAGCCGTCGGTGAGCGGGTCGGCGTACGCATCGGAGGTGAAGTCGTCACCATCCGTGGTGTAGCTGGCCGACGAGCTCGACGCCGGGATGGCGTAGTCGGACGGCCCGGCGTAGTCGGCCGGGTCGCTGAAGTCATCCGGGTCGCCGGGCGGCGGGTAGGCGCCCGAGAGCGGCTCGTGACGTGACTCCGGCCGGGCGCGGGGGATTGGCTCCGTGTCCCGGTCCTGGTTACGGCGGAGATTCGGGTCGTCCTCGGGGGGCTCGGCGCCGGTGGTCATGGGACGTTACGCAACCAGGCTGGAGAAGAAGTCGCCGAATCCGGTGGCGATGTCCATGATGCCGCCGCCAAGGGACTTGAACACCTGGGCGGCCGACTGTGGCCGATATGCCACGAAGAAAATGAGGAAGGCAATGCTTCCCCAGGTGAGGACCTTTTTGACCATTGCCGTCAATCCCCTCCCCGCGACGTTGCGCACCAACGTCCCGGCCAACTCAGCGTATCAGCTGCGCGGCGCTGGGTGCAGCTGTGCCGCGCCGAGCATCGACTCGGACCTTGATCCTAGTCGCGAGTGTCTACGCCTTGCCGTGAAGATAGGGCGACGGCGCGCCGTACACGAGATGGGTTGGCACGTCATCGGACAGATCGTGCAGATCGAGCCCTTCTTCGAGGAGATATCCGGCGGCCGCGGGCCAGGTCACCACGTAAAGCCACATGCCGGCTGCCTCGCCGATGTAGGCGCACCGGTCCTCGGGAGTCTTCGCCATCCACAGCGGGGTCGGCCAGCCCGCGGTCCGGACCTTGGCGTGCGCGGTGGTGGTGGCGAGGTCGCCGTCGAAGAACGGCCCCGGGTCGGTGCCCGGGATGCCGGCGAAGCGGGTGCCGAGCCCGACCCCGGGCTCCTCGGCGACGATCACGCAGTCGGCCGGCCCGTGCTCGACCGGCCCCGGTCCGCTGCAGGCGAGCACGGTGGCCCGCACGCCCGAGCGCTCGTCGCCGACCCACCCGACGCCGGTGACCGTCCAGCCGCTGGGCAGCGGCCATGGGCACCACAGCGGCGTCGGCCGGTGCTGGCCCGCCCGTTGCGCGGCGCTCACGAGCCGGGCTCTGGCCGCCTCGACGATCTCGGCCCCGATGTGCTGCGCGACGTGCAACGGCAGGACCCCGCCGTCGGTGTCGCAGCGCCACTCGGAGTGCATGAGGTCCGGCGGTCGCACCGGACCACCACAGCGGGGACAGCTGACTGCGACGCCCATATACCCACGGTAAGGCCGGTCAGGGGTTTGTGGCCCCGTACTGGCGAATCCAAGCATGCATGGCGATGCCGCTGGCCACCCCGGCGTTGATCGAGCGGGTCGAGCCGAACTGGGCGATCGAGTACACCGCGGCACAGGCCAGCCGGGCGGGTTCTGACAGGCCAGGGCCCTCCTGGCCGAAGAGGAACGCACACCGCTCGGGCAGCGCGGCGTGCTCCAGCGGCCGCGCGCCGGGCAGGTTGTCGATGCCGATCAGCGGCAGGTCGTGCCGCCGGGTCCAGTCCAGGAAGGCCTCGACGTCGGGGTGATGGCGAATGTGCTGGTAGCGGTCCGTGACCATGGCTCCCCGCCGGTTCCAGCGCCGCCGCCCGACGATGTGCACCTCGGCGGCCAGGAACGCGTTGGCGGTCCGCACGACCGTGCCGATGTTCAGGTCGTGCCGCCAGTTCTCCACCGCCACGTGGAACGGGTGCCGGCGGGTGTCGAGGTCGGCCACGATCGCCTCGAGCCGCCAGTAGCGGTACCGGTCCACGACGTTGCGACGGTCGCCCTCGGCGAGGAGGTGCGGGTCGTAGTGCTCCCCGGTCGGCCAGGGGCCCTCCCACGGGCCGACCCCGACCTCGACCTCGATCTCGGGTTCAATTTCCAGCGATTCCAGCGATTCCACCGTCAGACCTCCGCCGCGGCTGGCTCGAGCTTGGCCGGGGCCGTCCGGTTGCGGCGCAGCCAGCGGATCGGGGTCACCTTCTCCAGGGGCAGGAACGCCGTCATGGCGATCTGGTGCGGGATGAAGGAGATCGTGATGAGGCTGAACGTCAGCAGGTGGAAGACGTAGAAGCCGGCCACGATGGCATAGCGCCACTTGGGCTTCACGAAGAAGACGACCGGGCTGAGGATCTCGAAAGCCACGATGCCGAACTGCGAGACCGTGGTGAAGTACGGGATCTTTAGCAGCCACTGGGCCAGCACCGTGCCGCGGCGGATGAAGGACCGCGTCAGGGTGGCGCCGGTCAGCCAGGCCAGGCCGCCGTAGCGCAGCTTGGCGATGGAGGCCAGGAAGTACGTCGCGATGACGGCGACCTGCGTGGCCCGCAGCGCGAAGCCGCCCGCCTCCGACGGGGTCTGGTCGCCGTGGCGGGCCTTGCCGGCGGTGGGCAGCACGGCCAGGGCGACCAGGATGGCGTACCGATCGTGGTCGATCTTCCCGTAGCTCATCGCGATGATCATCCACTCGAAGTAGAGGGCGAACACCGTCCAGCCGAGCAGGCGGTGGGCCCTTCCCGTGGCGGCCAGCAGCGAGAGCGGGATGAGGGCGTAGTAGATCGAGTTGACCAGCAGGTGGGTCGGGGTCGGCAGGTGCAGCAGGCGGCCGATGACCAGCGGTTGGTACAGGTCGCCCGGCAGGCTGCCGTGGCTCTTGATCCAGGCGCTGAAGAAGATCAGGTCCAGCGGGACGAAGAGGTACAGCAGGGTCCGGAAGGCGGCGATGCGCGCCTTCGGGACGGGGGCGAACAGCCAGCTCACGGGCGGTACCTCGCCAGCACGACCTCGGTGATCTCGCCCGTCGGCTGGGCGTGGCGCAGGTGGTGCTGGACCTCGACGATGTCGACCTCCACGAGCGGTGGCTTGCCCGGGTTGCGCTGGGCGTATGCCTCCCGGACCGAGCGCAGCAGGGACGGGTCGGCCTTGAAGCGCTCGATCTGGGCCTCGATCTCGGCCCGCCGCACGCCGGCGTTGCGCTCGTCGAGCTCCAGGCGGCGGCCCGTGGTGTCGATGCCGTCGGTGCGCAGGACCAGGACCGGCTCGTTCGGGTTGTCGGCAGTGGAGAACATCCGGAACGGCGCGAACGGGAACACTGAGTCGTCGGCGAAGAAGGTGCCGGCCAGCGTCAAAGCGGCCACGACCAGCGTCGCCGCGACCCGCGGCACGCGCCCCCGAGCGGTCAACCGTTCCATCGGCGCCAGACTTTACCGTACGGCAACTATCTCACTCTCCGTAGTGAGACTCCCGTCACACTGTGTAGTGGTTACGCTCAATATCTCAATATTGTGACGCGCATCTCTATACGGAGCGTTGCGACGAAGCGGGTAGCGGTACCAAGATACTCACCACGAAGCGTGGGCGGCGGGCGCCGGAGAGCCCCGCCGCTTGCTGCGTTTTGTCACAGTTACCCGCATCCCTCTTACGAGCCCCCGATCCGGCCCGGCATGCTGCCCAGAAACCCGACGGAGGGGGCGACGATGCAGTTCGGCCGGTACTTCGAGGAGTTCGAGATCGGGGCGGTCTACCGCCACTGGCCAGGCAAGACGGTCACCGAGTCCGACGACCACCTGTTCTGCCTGCTCACCATGAACCATCACCCGCTGCACCTCGACGCGCACTACGCGGAGACGTCGACGCAGTTCGGGCGCAATGTGGTGGTCGGCAACTACATCTACTCGATCCTGCTCGGCATGTCCGTGCCCGACGTGTCGGGCAAGGCCATCGCCAACCTGGAGGTCGAGTCGCTGCGCCACACCGCCCCGACCTTCCACGGCGACACCATCTACGGCGAGACGGTCGTGCTGGACAAGCGCGAGTCGGAGTCGAAGGACGACCGCGGCGTCGTGACCGTGGAGACCAAGGGCTACAAGCAGGACGGCACCCTCGTGTGCGTATTCAAGCGCCGGGTGATGGTGCCGAAGAAGTCGTACGCCGGCCCGGAGGCGCCGAGCTTCCCGACGCCGAAATCGTGAGAGTCTAGGCAACGCGTCAAGGAGGACGGCGTGGGTTGGCTCCGCAGGCTGCTGGGGCGGGAACAGGCTTGGGTCGAGCGCTGGGCGGTGTACCCGGGCGAGGTCGGCGGCCAGCTCGCGATGTACAACATCGACCTCGGCGCCGTCGAGGCGGCCCCGGTGGCGAGGTTCCCCCAGCGGTACGACGTCGAGTTCGCCTACGCCGGGGACGGCGCCAGCGGCATGCCGGCCGACGGCGAACTGTCCTCCATCCATGCTCTGGATGCCGCGGTACGGCAGGTGCTCCGCTCCGCCGGCGGGGCCCTCGTCGGCCGCAGGCTGTCCGACCGCGCCGGGCGGATCACCGGGTACCTGCCGGCCGGGGTCACCCCGCCCCCGCTCCCGCAGGTCGACGGCCTGGCCCCGACCGTGGCGGTGATCTCGGACCCGGGCTGGACCCGGGTGCGCGAGGAGCTCACGCCCGACGCCTGGCAGCGCAACATCATGGACGACAACCAGGTGGTCCAGGAGCTCGAGGCGCACGGCGACCGGCTGAGCCTGCCGCGGGCGGTGGAGTTCCTCGCCTACTTCCCGGACCCGGACCGGGCTGAGGCGTCGGCCCAGGAGCTGCGCGAGGACGGCTTCGCGGTCACGGTGGAGCGCGGGGACGAGGGAGACTTCGTGCTGCAGGCCATCCGCCGGGACTCGGTCGAGCCGCCGGCCCTGCACGAGGTGACCTGGAAGGTGCGCGGCATCGTGGAGGGCCACGACGGCATCTACGACGGCTGGGGCTGCATGGTCCAGACGGGCGCCTGACTCGCCCAGACGGGCGCCTGACCCGCCCGGCCGATCGCCGCGAAGCGATAAGTCGGGCACTCCGCGCCACGACTTATCGGACTTATACCCCGCCGGGGTATAAGTCCGAAATGGAGCTTTGGCTCGAAACACCCGGGATTTTGGGCAAACACCCTAGTTCGCCGGGGTTCGCCGCGGCTGGCCGGGTTGAGGTTCGGCTGGGCCGTTCAGGCAGCGGGCGGGTTCGCCGGGGCCTGCTGTGGTTAGCGCGGCGCGGCTGACCGGGGCGAGGTTCGGCCGGGCCGTTCGTCGCCGTTCGTCGCGGGCGAGTCCGGGCCGGGCGGGTCGGGAAAGAGCGCCGAAAGCCCGTGATAAGCCGAAATTTCGGCATACGCTCGGCGGTGGGAGGTTGCCATGCCGAGCCAACCCGCATCCGGCCCGTCCGGCCGTCCGGCCGTAGGGGTGGACCTGCCGCTGCGGCGGCCGGAGTGGGATCTGCTCGTCAGGTTGCCCCGCAGCGTGCTCGTCGCGGCCTGCGCCGGGGATGACCGCGTGGACGCCGTCGCCGGGGTCGAGGCCATCGCCGCGGGGCAGCGGTCCCGGGCGTTGCTCGTGCGCGGGGTGGTGGCGGCCATCTTCGCCGAGCAGCTGACCGACAACGACATCGACGCCACGAGTGCCCGACCGGCCGCCGTGCTCGCCGACTGCGGCTACGCCGTGCGGCTGCTGGTCGAGCGCCTCGGCCCGGACGTCGCCCTCGCCTACGGCGAGTGGCTGATGGACATCGCGGCCAGCGTCGGCCGGACCGCCTGGGAAGCCGGGCGCATCCGGCTCGGCGGCGTGGAGATCCCGCTGGCGGAGCGCCGCTTCGTCAACGGGATCGCCCAGGAACTGGCGCGCGCCCTGCACCGCTGAGCGGGACCCGGCGCCGACGAGCGCCGGTCGGGTGGGCTGGTTCGGCCTTCTCACCCGACCGGCCTCCAACCGCACCCTGATCACAACGGCGTCAGCTGCCCGGGTGAGCGGGACTCGGTGCGCCAACGGCCTCCTCGCCCAGCCGGCCTCCAGCCGCACCCGGTCACAGCAAGCCGACGGCCTTCCCGCCAGCCGGCCTCCAGCCGCACGCGCGACCCGGTCGCAGCGCGCCGACGGCCTCCAGCCGCACCCGGTCATAGCGAGCGGCAGCCGCCAGGGTGAGCGGGCCTCGCCGCGCCGGCCTCCAGTCGCTCCCGGTCGCGGCGCGCCGATGGCCTCCCCGCCTAGGCCTCCAGCCGCACCCCGGTCACAGCAGCGTCAGTTGCTCGGGCTCGGCCGGGGGCTCCACAGCGTCCGGGATTCGAGTTGTGCCGGTGCCGCCCGTGGCTATGCCGTGGCGCCGGGCGGCCAGCCGGACCCGCGCCGTCACCTCGCGCTGGTAGGGCTGTGGAGCGTAGGACCCCGTGGCGTAGAGATCCCGGTAGCGCTGCACCAGGGCCGGGTGCTCGCGGGTCAGCCACGCGCGGTACCACTGGCGGGCGCCGTGGCGCAGGTGCAGCACCAACGGGACGATGCTCGTCGCGCCGGCGGCGGCCAGTGCGGCGACGGTGGCGTCGATGGACTCCTCCGTGTCGGTCAGGCCCGGGAGGATGGGGGCCATCAGGACGCCCACCTCGAAGCCGGCGTCGGCCAGGCGGCGGATGGTGTCCAGGCGGCGCAGCGGGCTCGGGGTGCCGGGCTCGACCGAGCGCCACAGCAACTCGTCCACGAAGCCGACCGACATGGACAGGCCCACCGTCGTGACCGAGGCGGCCTCGCGCAGGAGGTCCAGGTCGCGGGCGATCAGGGTGCCCTTGGTGAGGATCGAGAACGGGTTGGCGTGATCGCGCAGGGCGGCCAGGATGTCGCGCATCAGGCGGTAGCGGCCCTCGGCGCGCTGGTAGCAGTCGACGTTGCTGCCCATGGCCAGGTGGGCGCCGGGCCACGAGCGGGCGGAGAGCTCGCGGCGCAGGACCTCGCCCGCGTTGACCTTGACGACGATCTGGGAGTCGAAGTCGTGGCCGGCGTCGAGGTCGAGGTAGGTGTGGGTGCGGCGGGCGAAGCAGTTGTGGCTGACCACGCCGTTGGCGATGAAGTCGCCGGTGCCGGTGGTGATGTCGAACATCGGCAGGTCGACGCCCAGCGGCTCGACCGACTCCACGCGCAGGGCGTCGTCGCCGCGGACCAGGTCGCCGGTCACGGCGAACGGGGGGTGGGTGGCGCCGAAGGCCAGGGCGAAGCGGACGCGCTCGCGAGGGCCGCCCAGGACCCGCACGCCGGTCAGGTCGCCGTAGGCGTGCTCGAGCTCGGCCGCGAACCCGCAGAACGCCAGGCACTCGACCAGCCAGTCGACGACGACCTTGTCGATGACGTCGAAGCGGGGCAGGCCGGCCGCGACGGAGCCGGTGGCGTCGTAGAGGCCGGCGACGAAGCCCAGCCGCCAGGCCCGCGGGGGATCGTGGGGCCAGTCGAGCACGGCGCTGGCGTCGCGGACGCTCGCCCCGGAGAACTCCCGGCCCTCGGCGGCCAGCGCGTGCAGGCCCCCGAGGCTCTGCGCATACAGCACGGCCCGCGCGGACGACACGGGCGCCGCGTGGCCGTCGCCGTTGATGAAGCCGCACAGGTAGCCGCGGCGATACGAAGGTGAGTCCGAGGGCGGCGGGGCCGGCAGGGCGCCGAAACCGGCAAGGCGGTTGGCGGTGGTGAGGTGAGGGCGGCGGCCGCGCCCGTGCCGGGTGCCGGTCACGTGCTTCCAGCCGCGGTCGGTGAGGAAGCGGTGCTCGCCCGAGGCGACCAGCGTGGTGCCGTCGGCGAGGGTGACCCGGAAGGCCGGCTTGACCGTCGACCAGTGCGCGAGGACCCGGGTCGTCGTATAGCGGCGCAGGCGCCCGTCGCGCACGGTGCCGACGATCTCGTCGCCCACCCGCAGGTCGGCCAGCGGGCGGGTGGTGCCATCGGCCAGCAGGATCGCGGTGTCGCCGGTCAGGCAGTAGACGCAGGCGTGCGAGCAGCCGCGATAGGGGTTCAGCGTCCACTGGAAGGGCACCCGGGACGTGCCCGGGACCCGGTTGATCATCGACTTGGCATGCACCTCGTAGAAGGTGACGCCGCGGAATTCCGGGGTGTCGAAGGTTCGCACGACGGCCCCGGGCAGCGCGAGTGGCAGGACTCGCGGCTGCCCGGTGTCGCCGGTGCCAGGACCGCCAGTCGCCTTGAGGTTGTCCCAACGCACGGGTTCATTCGAACATGCGTACGAACGGATTTCAAGGAAACGCGGCGGGGGACTACACCGGGTTACGCGTTGACTTCACCCTGGGCCGCCTGCGCCTCGGCGACCTTGGCCTTGATCTCGGTCATGTCGAGTTCGCGGGCCTGCTGGATCAAGGACTCCAGGGCCTGCTGGGGCAGCGCGCCGGGCTCGGAGTACAGCGCCACGCCGTCCCGCACGATCATCAGCGTCGGGATCGAGCGGATGTTGAACTCCGCCGCCAGCGCCTGCTCCGCCTCGGTGTCGACCTTGCCGAACACGATGTCGGGGTTGTCCTCGGACACCCGCTCGTAGACCGGCGCGAACATCCGGCACGGGCCGCACCAGGACGCCCAGAAGTCGACGAGGGTGATGCCCTCACCGCCGATCTTCTCAGCGAAGTTCTCCGCGGTCAGCTCTACGGTTGCCATGCTTTCAGCTCCGATCCTCATGGCGTCGCATCAGGTATGCACCGTCATAACCGCATACCCCTTACCGGCATTCCCACTCCCCGGCCGTGCGGGATGATGGGAAGCGTGGAACGCCCGACCTTCGTGTTCGACGGTGACTGTGCCTTCTGTTCATCATGCGCCCGTTTCATCGAGCGGCGCATCCGGCCCGCCGCGCAGGTCGTGGCGTGGCAGTTCACCGACCTCGGCGCGCTGGGGCTCACCGAGGAGCAGGTGAGCTCCGCCGTGTACTACGTGGCGCCCGGCCGCAGCACCGGCGGCCCGGCCGCGATCGCCGACATGTTGCGCATCGCCGGATGGCCGTGGCGCGCCGCCGGGGCCGTCCTGGGCCTGCGCCCGATCACCGCGATGGCCTGGCCGGTGTACCGGTGGGTCGCCAAGAACAGGCACCGTATGCCGGGCGGCACGGCCGCATGCGCGCTCCCGCCGAACCACCCGGCCCGCGCAAAGTACGCGAAGTAGCGGAGGAGCTACGCGGGCGCCAACACGTCGACCGCAAGGTGATCCGGACCACCCGGCCCGCGCAAAGTACGCGAAGTAGCGCAGGAGCTACGCGGGCGCCAACACGTCGCCCGCAAGGTGATCCGGACCACCCGGCCCGCGCAACGTGCGCGAAGTAGCGCAGGAGCTACTCGGGCACACCCCGCAGCCGGTAGATCACGATGTCGCCGGCTGACCAGGCGCAGGTGGCCTGGTCGGCCAGGCGCGGGGACTCGCGCCCCTGCGCCCGGTCCACCAGGATCCAGCGGACCCGCTGGTCCCACAGCCACCGCAGGCGCTGCGCCGTCGGCTCGTAGACGGCCAGGTCGTTGGCGGCCAGCCGGGCCGGGTCCCAGTAGTCCGGCGCCGGCCCGATCCGGCGCCGGGCGGTCCGCTCGCGGGTCGACTCGGGGGAGTAGCCCCAGCTGCCGAGCAGCACCCGGCGCTCCGAGAAGGCCGCGATCCAGTACGTCAGGCTCTGCCCGGCCTGCGCGCCGGAGCCGATCCGGTGCACGTTGGTGGCCACGTACTCATCCGGCGAGCTGTGCGCGCGCAGCCACCGTGCGCCGGCCGCCTGGTCGGGGGTGACCCGCACGTGGTACGCCGAGCCGAGGTTGGCGTGGTGCGCGGCGTCGTACGGCAGCCCGGCGCCGCCCGCGAACAGCACCGCGGTCAGGGCGGCGGCCCGCCGGCGCGTGGCCAGCAATGCCAGCGCGACGGCGAGGACCAGCGCGGCGAACAGGTACACCGGGAACACCGCGTCCCAGGGGCGGCGCACGTGCGGTACCGCTGCGAAGGAAGCGAACACCGAGAGCGCGGCGGCCGCCGGCAGGCCCACGCGCAGGGCCCGCCGGGACAGGACTCGGGCCAGCCCGTCGGCGGACAGGATCGCGCCGAAGGGCCACCCGGCGATGGCGAAGAAGTGCTGGCCCCAGGCGTTGTGCCAGAGCAGCACGGCGCCGGCGAACCCGGCCAGCGCGGCGCCGGCCAGCATCCGCTCCACCGGGCCCCAGGCGCGCGGCGGGAAGACGGCGCCGGCCAGCCTGGCGCCCATCGCGAACCCGTAGGCGCCGAGGCCCGCGACGATCACCGCGGGGCGGCCCTGCGCGAAGTCGGCCATGATGCCGAACGGGGACCAGGCCAGGCCACCGCCTCCGGTGCCGTAGAGCAGCGCGACGGCCAGCGCGAACACGCCGAGGAGCACGGCGGCCGGGCGCCACGCGCGGCGGGGGCCCGCACACAGCAGGCCGGCCAGCGCGACCGGCAGCACCGTCGACTTGGCCCCGGCCACGCCCACGGCCAGCACGGCCAGCAGGAGCCAGGTCCGGCGCATGTGCCCGCGCCGCAGGATCTGGGCCAGCACCGCGATCAAGGGCATGGACAAGGCGGAGGCGTACAGCACGGAGCGGCTCGACCAGGAGTAGTACGCCGTGATCGAGCCGAAGAACGCGGGCGCCCGGCCCGGCAGGAGCGCCTCGCCGACGGTGTAGGTGAGCGCCGCGGCGACAGGGCCCGCCCAGGCGCGGCCGGTGACCCGCCAGGCGGCCACGGCCAGCAGCACGACCGCGAGCACGGCCAGGGCCGGGAGGTCCAGCCGGAACCAGAGCACCGGCAGGTCGACGCCGCTCAGGCGGGCGGCGGAGGCCAGGTGCGCGTAGGCGAACCAGTGGTAGGGGAGCGGTTCGGCGCCGAGGCCGGGCACCGCGAGCGGGAAGTGGTGCTCGAGGTCGGCGGCGACGGCCAGCAGGTTGAGCTGGTCGATCATGTACTCGTGCGGCCCGTCGACCGGCACCGGCGGGTTGGCCCGGATGAAGGCCTTGGCGAGGTACCCGACGAACCCCGCCGCGACGGCCGCCACCGCCCACGACCAGCCCCTCGTCGGCCGGTGCGGGTACTGCGGCGGCTTCAGGTGGCGGCGGAGCAGCACGACCGCCACGACCGGCCAGATCAGGAGCACGGGCCGCAGCAGCGTCTCGGCGACGAGCCCGGTCGCGGCGCCGAAGGCCAGGTCTTCCACCAGGCTGTGCGGATCGCGGCGCAGTGCCCGGTAGACGAGGGTTCCCGGAAGGACGACGTAGAAAGCGATATAAGCGGCGTATCGCGCAATATCCGAAATGTCGGTCCCGGCGGCCCAGGCGACCACCGCGACGACGACGAGCGCGGGCAACCACCGGGTCACGCCCGGTTGAACGCGGGCGACCGTGGATCAGTTGCGCAGGCCGAGCCGCTCCATGGCGCGCTTGCGGGCCGGGGACTGGATCCACTCGATCGGCACCGAGCGCAGCAGGCGGCCCAGGAACAGGGTGTTCATCGAGGTCAGGCCGTCGGCGCCGGGCAGCGGCGGCAGCCCGTAGAGCCGCCGGGCCCAGGCCGGCAGCAGACCGATGGCTAGCGCCGACACGCCGAGGGAGAACCCGCGGACCGGGGTCAGGCCGAGCCCGTACGGCAGCGGCGGCACCGTCAGGAACAGCCCGGTGGCCGCCGAGTCGACGGTGAGCTCCAGCGACGGGAGCATCTCGGCGTAGTAGTCCTCGACCGCCGCCACCGAGTCGGGCACGGTGGCCGGGTCGAGCCCGACGAGCGCGGCCGTGCGGGTCTGCTCGGCGTAGTAGGCGTCGGCCTCGGCCGCGGTGAGCCGCAGGCCGCCCCGCCGGGCCGCGGTCAGGAACGACTCCACCTCGGTGATGTGCACCCAGCGCAGCAGCTCGGGCTCGTCGACCCGGAAGCGCTCGCCGGTGCGCCGGTCGACCGCGGTCATCCGGGAGTGGATCGCCCGGACCCGTCGGCCGGCCCGCTCGGCCTCCTCCGTGGTGCCGTAGATCACCGTGGTCACGTAGGTCGAGGTGCGGGCTAGGCGGCCCCACGGGTCCTGGCGGTAGCGGCTGTTCTGCTCGACGCCGGCCACCGCGCGGGGGTGCAGCGCCTGGAGGTACAGGCTGCGCAGCCCGCCGACGGAGATGATCGGCTCGCGGTGCACCCGCCAGGTGATCGAGTCGGGCCCGAAGAGCCCGGGGTCGGGCTCGCTCACGGGGTTTCTTCGTCGCGCTTCTGCTGGCAGGCGGGGCACAGGCCCCAGAAGGTGACCTCGGCCTCGTCGAGCACGAAGCCGTGGGCCTGCGACGGGGTCAGGCAGGGTGCGTCGCCGACCGCGCAGTCGACGTCGGCGATCTCCCCGCAGCCCCGGCACACCACGTGGTGGTGGTTGTCGCCGACCCGGGACTCGAACCGCGCCGGGCTGCCGGCCGGCTCGATCCGGCGGGCCAGCCCGGCCCTGGACAGCGCGCCGAGCACGTCATACACCGCCTGGGTGGAGACCGTGTCCAGGCGCTGGCGCACCCGGGCCGCGATCTGGTCGACATCGAGGTGGCCGTGGGAGCTCTCGAGGACCTCCAGCACGGCCAGCCGGGGCCGCGTCACCCGCAGACCCCGGGCGCGCAGCAGATCCTCACCCGACACAGTTTCCATAACACCACGAGGTTCGGAGCAAGCCAACTGGAACCGTTCAAATGTTTCCGGGCTCTTGAACCTTGGATCTTCACCGCGGGTACGCCCCGGCGGGGGAGGATCGCATCTGGAGGAGGAGGCCCCGTGTTCGATCGTGTCCTGGGTATTCCGGCCCACCCGCTGTTCATCCATGCGGCCGTCGTACTGGTGCCGCTGCTGGCCCTGACCGCGGTGCTGTATGCGGTGTGGCCGGCCAGCCGGAGGCACATCCGCTGGCCGCTCGTCGCGTTCGCGCTGACCGCCCCGGGTTCGGTGTTCTTCGCGAAGGAGTCCGGCGAGTCGTTCAGCGGCAACCGGGCGTTCCAGGCGCCGCAGGTGAGGGCGCTGATCGCCGAGCACGAGGACTACGCCGACACCCTGTTCTGGGTGATCGTCGGTCTGGCCGTGGTGGCCCTGGTGATGGCGTTCATGATCCCGGCGGCGGCCGGCGGCAGCTCCCGGATCAAGGCCCCGGCGCCGGCGCACTGGGTCGCGTCCGGCCTGTCGGTCGTGCTGGCGATCGCCGCGGCGTACTACGTCTACAAGACCGGCGACAGCGGCGCCCACATGGTCTGGTCGGGCTTCTAGAACCCGGCCGGAAGAGGGCTGGTCAGAAGAGGGCCCGGCCGCAGAGGATCAGCAGCAGGACCAGCATCACGGCGCCCGCGAAGATCCCCATGCCCTTGGTGAGGATCGTCGCGGCCTGCTCCTCGCGCTCGACCCGCTCGACGTCCTGGGCGGGCAGCTTGCGCGGCGGCGCCGGGTTCTCCACCACGGGCGGCCGCCAGCCGTGCGGGGGCGGAGTGCTGCGCGGGGCACCCGTGTACGGGACGCTCGGCGGGGCGGCGGGCGGAGGAGGGGCCGCCTCGGCGCCCTCGGCCGGGCGTCGCCAGTACGCGTCGTCGCTCACGCCAACGACATTACCCACCGTTTCCTTGCCCGGCCCGGGTGGTACGCCCGGGCCGGGAAGGGGAGGAACGGGCTAGCCGAGCCTGAGGTTGAGCTCGCGCAGTTCCGCCAAAGACATGGGTCGGGTCGAGTCGAGGTCGGGCGCGTCCAGGCGCTGGGTCTCCTGGTCGTCCGCGGGCGCCTCGCCGAGGGGGAGGTCGAGGGCCGGGTCCGGCGTTGGTTGTGTCATGCCGCCGAGTGTGACCCGTCTCCCGCAAAGGCGACTGTCGTCATTCGGCCACTTTCCCGCAAACTGCCAGGGGTAGTCTCGCTGCCGTGGCAGGTACCAACGGGTGGGCTCCCACCGATGAACAGCGTGAAGTGTCCTTCGAGGACTTCGCCGACGAACTGGTCGTGCTCCCGGACCACACGACCGACGACACCGACTCGGGCTGGGGCGAGCGCGCGTCGACCAACGACGACCGCCTGCTGTCGGACCGCCCGCCGCACTGGGACTGAGTCCTTTTCGCACAAAAGCGCCCGGCGCCCTCTCCTCGAGGGCCCGGGCGCTTGTTGCGTGCCGGTCAGGCGGCCGGCGTGGAGCTGGCGGCCGGCTTGGAGTCGGACTTGGTCGTGGTGCTGGTCGTGCTCTCGGACTTCGTCTCGGTCTTGGTCTCCGTCTTGGTGGACGAGGACGAGCCGGAGGCCGACGTCGAGGACGACGAGCGCGAGTCGGTGCGGTAGAAGCCGGAGCCCTTGAACACCACGCCCACCGCCGAGAACTGCTTGCGCAGCCGGCCCTGGCACTCCGGGCACACGGTCAGCGACTCGTCGGTGAACGACTGCACAGCTTCCAGCTGGTGGCCGCACTCCGTGCAGGCGTACTGGTAGGTAGGCAACGCTCAGCCTCCATCATTGGCACTCCGATACTTCGAGTGCCAATGTTGCGGCATCGGGCACCCCTTCGTCCAGTGGACGTGCGCGGTGTCATAACCCTCACGGGCACCCTCCACGGCACCGCAGACGCGCTGGTCGTGCGGCTCCGAGGGGACATCGGCCAGAAACTCCCCCGGGTGAAGCAGAACGACCGTGGGCGCCTCGACCCGGCGCAGGACCCGGTCGTAGGAGCCCCCGCCCTGGCCCAGCCGGGTGCCGTCCGGCGCGGCGGCGAGCGCGGGCAGCAGGACCAGCCCGGCCTCGGCGACCGCGCCCGGGCCCAGGCGCGGGCCGACCGGCTCCAGCAGGCCGAGCCGGCCGGGGGCCAGGCGGCCGTCGTAGGCGGCCCAGTCCAGGTCGTTGTCGTCCAGCAGGACGGGCAGCAGAAGGCGCTGGGCGGCCGCGGCCAGGGCGGGTATGAGCAGATCGCCGCCCGGCTCGAACCGGCGCGGGACGTAGGCGGCCACGGTTTCGGCGGCTGATTGCCGTACCAGATCGATAGCCGCGACAGCCAGGGAACGGTCGGCGTTGCCCCGCACGTGTTCGGCAAGCGCCCGCCGGACGGACCGGATGTGCGCTCTGAGCTCGGATTTCGGGGACACCCCGGGCAGCACCACTCGAATTCCTCCTGTTCTGTGACAGCATCGCATCAACCGATGTACGGGAGGACGGACGTGACGCTGCGTGCGCGGCTCACCGCCGCCTTCCTCGCCGTCGTGCTCGGTCCGGTGCTGCTGGGCGCGGTGTTCGTCGGGGTCGCCGTCGCCGCCGTGAGCGACCAGCGGGCCGGCGAGCGGCTCACCGCCGGCGCCGACAACCTGCGCGCCGCTCTCGGCGTCACCTGCCAGCGGCTGCGCCTCGCGGCCGAGGCCGCGGCGCCGCTGCGCGAGCGCCCCGACGCGGCCCAGGCGGCCGTCGGCCGGGGCCTGGCCCGCGCGATCGAGGTCGCCGGGGCCGACGGTACCCCCGTCGCGGTCGCCGGCGACCTGCCGGCCCGGCCGTGGGCCGACTGCGCCGCCCCGACCGGCTCCGCCTTCGCCGCCATCGCCGCCTCGGTCGACGTGCTCGACGCCCAGGGCCGGCGGGTCGGCCGGGCGTCCGCCGTCGAGCCGGTCGACGCCGCCCTGCTGCAGTGGCTGGGCGCGGCCAGCGGGGTGCGGGTCAGCGCGCTCGCCGGCCCCCAGCTCACCGCGGACGACACCAAGGTCGTGGACCTGGCCCGGGGCCTGGTGCCGGGCACGACCGGCACGACCGAGGCCGGGCTGCTGGTCCGCCGCCTCGACCCCCAGCCCGGCCAGCCGCTCACCCTCGCCGTCAGCGTGCCGGAGCCGGACATGCAGGGGCTCTACGCGGTGCTCGTGGCCGTGGTGGTCTGCGCCGGCCTGGTCGCGATCATCGTCGCCTGGTGGCTGGCCCGCTCGACCACCCAGCCGCTGACCGAGCTCGCCCAGGCGGTCGAGCGGGTGGCCGGCGGCGACCTGGGGGCCCGGGTGCCCGTGCGCAGCCAGGACGAGGTCGGACGGCTCGGGCAGACGTTCAACCGCATGACGCGGGAGATGCAGGGGTACGTCCAGGCCCTCACGGCAAGCCGCGACCAGCTGCGCGGCCAGCTCGGCGTGCTCGGCGACACCCTGGCCGGCACCCACGACCTCGACCGCATCCTGCAGGTGATCCTGCAGACCGCGACCGCCGCGACCGGCGCGCAGGCCGGCGTCGTGCTCATGATGGACCAGGCTGGCGCGGACCTGCGGGGCCAGGTCGGCGAGGGTCTCGCCGGGATCGACGTGACCGAGCTGCGGCTCTCCCCGGGGGAGGGGCTGCTCGGCACGGTCGCCGCGTCCGGCGAGCCGGTGCGGGGCCGGGTCGACCGCGACGGGCCGGCGCTCTCGCCGCAGGAGCCGCGCTGCGTGACCTACGTGGCCGTGCCGATCGCGGCCCCGGCGGCCGGCCCGACCACCGGGCTGGAGCCGCAGTCGGACCGCCCGCCGGCCGCCCGCGGGGTGCTCGCCCTCTACGACCGGCACGGCTTCGACGAGTTCGACGACGCCGACCTCGTCACCCTGCGTACCTTCGCCGGCCAGGCCGCGGTCGCGGTCGACAACGTGCGGGTGCACGAGGAGGCCCAGCGGCTCTCCCTCACCGACCCGCTCACCGGCCTGTCCAACTACCGCTACCTGCGCGAGTCGCTGCGCCGGGAGGTCGAGCGGGCCAGCCGCTTCGGCCGCGCGCTGGCCGTGCTGGCGCTGGACCTGGACCACTTCAAGGAGGTCAACGACACCCACGGGCACGCCGCCGGCGACGCGGTGCTGGCCGAGTTCGCCCGCCGGCTGCGGGCCGAGATCCGCGAGGTCGACTTCGCGTTCCGGCAGGGCGGCGAGGAGTTCGTGGTGCTGCTGCCGGAGACCGACGCGGGCGGCGCGGCGGTGCTCGCCGAGCGGCTGGGCACGGCCGTGCGGCGCAGCCCGGTCCTGGTGATCTCTTCCACCGCCGGCCAGCCGCCGCGCCGGATCCCGGTCACCGTATCGATCGGTATCGCGGTATTTCCGGTGCACGGCGCGACCGGGGCGGCGGTGCTGGAGGCCGCCGACGATGCCCTTTACGCAGCCAAGGCCGGAGGTCGCGACACATATCGCCTGGCGGGCAGCGTGACCAGCGCGAAGGCGAGCGCCGAGGTGACGCCCGGCGCGGCGAAGGCGGCGCAACCACCGCGACAGAGCCGCGGCGGCTAGCCTTTCTACATGCCTGACACGACTCCTCACCAGTCCGCACCGCGCCAGCGGGCTGTCAAAGCCGTGATCCCGGCGGCGGGGCTAGCCACCCGCTTCCTCCCTGCGACCAAAGCCGTCCCGAAGGAACTGCTGCCGGTGGTCGACCGGCCGGTCCTGCAGTACATCGTCGAGGAGGCCGCCGCCTCCGGCATCCGGGACATCCTCCTGGTGACCGGCCGCGGCAAGACCTCGATGGTCGATCACTTCGACCGCCGCCCCGACCTGGAGGCCCGCCTCGCCGAGAAGGGCGACACCAAGCGCCTGGAGGCGATCAAGCGCCCGGCCGAGCTCGCCGAGATTTACACGTGCCGGCAGGGTGAGCCCCTCGGCCTCGGGCACGCGGTGTCGTACGGCGAGTCGCACGTCGGCAACGAACCCTTCGCGGTGCTGCTGGGCGACGAGTTCGTCGACGAGAGCGAGCCGCTGCTGCCGGCGATGCTCGACCTGCAGGCGCGCACGGGTGGCATCGTGCTCGCGTTCATCGAGGTCGAGCCGGAGGAGACCAACCGCTACGGCATCGCCGCCGTCGAGCCCTCCGAGTTCACCGTCGAGGCCGGCGAGGCGATGAAGGTCACCGCGCTGGTCGAGAAGCCCCGGCCGGAGGAAGCCCCCAGCAACCTGGCCATCGTCGGCCGCTACATCCTGCCCCCGGAGATCTTCGACGCGATCCGCCGCATCGGCCCGGGTGCCGGCGGGGAGATCCAGCTCACCGACGCCATGGCGCTGCTGCTGGCGGAGGGCACGCCGGTGCACGGCATCGTCTACCGCGGCACGCGGTACGACACCGGCATGCCGCTGGGGTATCTGCAGACGGTCGTCCAGCTCGCCGTGAAGCGCGACGACCTCGGGAAGGCGTTCAGCCAGTGGCTGACCCAATTCGTGGAGAAGGATCTGCTCGGGTGACAGCGGTTCCAGCGACGGGCTCCCACCACGACGCGGCGCGCGACGCCGGCGTCGGGTCGAACGCGCGCGTCCCCCTCGCCGACTACCTCGCCGGCGTGCTCCGAGGGCTGCGCCCGTTGCCCCCGCTGGACCTGGAGATCACCGCCGCGCACGGCAACGTGCTGGCCGAGGACGTGGTCGGACCGGGCCCCGTGCCCGCGTTCGACCACGCCGCCATCGACGGCTACGCCGCGCGCTTCGACGACGTCAGCGACGCCCAGCCGGGCCGGCCGGTCCGGCTGAGCGTCGTCGGCGACCTGGTCGCCTCCAGCTGGCGGCCGGTCCGCCTCACCCCCGGCACCTGCTTCTCGGTCGCCGCCGGCGCGCTCATGCCGGTCTCCGCCGACGTAGTGGTGCCGCCCGGCCTCACCGACCAGGGGATGGCCGCGGTCGAGGTCTACCACCCGACCAAGCGCGGGCACGGCGTGCGCCGGGCCGGCGACGAGCTGCCGGCCGGCGCGATCCTGGCCCGGGCCGGCGCCTACGTCACCCCGCCGCTGGTGTCGGTCCTCGCGGCCAGCGGCATCGGCCACGTCGTGGTCCGTCCCAGCCCGCGGGTCGTGGTCATCGCCACCGGCGACGAGCTCGTCGACGTGGGCCGGGCCAGCCAGCCGGGCCAGGTGGTCGACGCCAACTCGCACGCCCTCACGGCCGCCGCGGCCGAGGCCGGCGCCCACGCCTACCGGGTCGGCATCTGCGACGACGACCCCGAGGGCCTGCGCGGCCTGCTCGACGACCAGCTGCTGCGGGCCGACCTCATCATCACCACCGGCGGCACCGGCCACGGGCCGGGCGACATGGTGCGGCGCATCCTCTCGCGCACGGTCGTCTTCTCCGACCTGTCGGTGTACCCGTGCTCCTCCCTCGGCTACGGCAACGTCGGCGGCCCCAACGGCGTGCCGATCGTCTGCCTGCCCGGCGACCCCGGCGCCGCGCTCATCGGCTTCGAGGTCCTCGCCCGCCCGGTCATCCAGCTCCTCGCCGGCGCCGACCCGGTCTTCCGCCCGAGCGTGCGCGCCCACCTGCTGGAAACCGTCAACTCCCCGTCCGGGATGCGCGAGTTCCGGCCCGCGTACATCACGGAGCGCCGCGGCGGCGGGTACACTGTCGCTCCACTCGCCGGTGGCCCGTACACCCTCTCCGGCCTGGCCGACGCCAACGGCCTCATGGTGCTGGGCGAGAAGGTGATCAGCGCGGCTGCCGGCTCCACCGTGGACGTCATACTCTTGGATAGGCGGCGATGAGTCAGCCCGGATGGCCCGCAGTCCTCTCCGACGGTCCGGTCACGCTGCGCCCGTATCGGCGCTCCGACGCGCGCACCTGGTCCGAGGTGCGCCGGGCCAACGAGCAGTGGCTGGGCAAGTGGGAGCCGACCCCCTACGGCACCTGGCACGATCTCAACTCCGTGGCCGCCTTCCGGGCCGTGCACGCCGACCTGCGCCGGGCCGCCCGGCAGGGCACCGCGATGCCGTTCGCGGTCTGCTACGAGGACCAGCTCGTGGGCCAGCTCACGCTGGGCAACATCGTGCGGCGGGCCTTCTGTTCGGCGTACGCCGGCTACTGGGTCGACTCCCGCCAGGCCGGCAAGGGCATCATCCCCACCGCCCTGGCCCTGGTCGTCGACCACGCGTTCCGGGCCGGCGGGCTGCACCGCATCGAGGTGAACATCCGCCCCGACAACCTGGCCAGCCGCCGGGTCGTCGAGAAGCTGGGCTTCCGCCAGGAGGCGTACCACCACCGGTACCTCCACATCGACGGCGACTGGCGCGACCACCTCGGCTACGCGATGACGACCGAGGACCTGGCCACCGAGGGCGGCCTGCTCGAGCGCTGGCACAAGTCGAAGGCCAACGCCTGACCGTTTGGGGAGTTTCTCCCGACTTTTCGTTTACGCCCGGTTAGCTCGAACGGGCGTGTCGCCCTGCGTGTTGACGTGGTAGAAGCCCCGCCGCCACGTATGGTCATGAGTCGGAGTTACCACTGTGTAACTTTCACAGACTTCAATGAATCTTCCGCGCCCGGGGGGACCGGCGCGGGGGCTGAACAAGGAGGCGTGAGGGTGCCGACCTCGGTGCTCCTCGCCGTCCTCGCCGCTGCTGGGCTCCTCGCCCTGGCGCCCGCACTGGTGCGCCGATACGACGCAACAGAGCGGCTGGTGGCGGAGCGGGCATTGTCGACCGCGCGGGTGCTGTCCCGCGTGGACCGGCGCCGCCGCACCGTGCCCGGCCGCCGCCCGGTCAACCCGCCGCGCCTGCTGGTCACGCGCGTCTCGTCGGCGTCGGGCCCGTTGCCCCCGCCCCGGCGCAACCTGACCCCGGTACCCCCCGCGGCCCGCCGCCGCCCGCCCCGCCGCCGCGCCCCGCGCGCGGTGTACCGCCGCCGCCGGGTCCTGCTCGCCCTGGTGCTGCTCAACCTGGTGGAGGTGTGCGGGATCACGCTGGTGAGCCCGGGCTTCTGGGTGGGCTTCGCGGTCACCGGCGTCCTACTGGTCACCTACCTGGCCCACCTGCGCACCCGCGCCCTGGCCGACCGCCGACGCCGCCGCGACGAGGCCCGCTACGCCGCATGGATCGCCCGCCGCCAGGCCCAGGTCCGCCGCGAGCAGCTGCGCCGCGCCGCCGCCCGCCGCGAGGCCCTGGCCCGCCAGTTGGCCGAACGCGACCGCGCCCGACGTGAGGCGGCCCGCCTGTCCGCCCTGCGTGGCCGCCCGTACGACACGCGCGCCTCGGGGCAGTGATCTGATTCGCGAACCCTCCGGCCGACCTGTTACTCTTAGCGCCGGTCCGCTGCAAAGCGAACCGTGACCAGGGGTTGTGGCGCAGTCTGGTAGCGCACCTCGTTCGCATCGAGGGGGTCAGGGGTTCGAGTCCCCTCAACTCCACCAATGGGCCCAGCCTATTCACAGGCTGGGCCTGTTCGCGTTTGTGGTGGAGTTGAATTTTCGCGCTCGCTTCGCTCGCTCCCCAGTGGGGGCTTCGCCACCCACGCCCCCGAAACCCCCGGTTGGGTTGCTCTTTGTCGGGGTCTTGTGGTCCGTCGTGGGGTTGGGCTTGCTTCGCTTCGCTTGCTTCTCGGTGGGGGTTTTTGCTGCCCACGGCCGTCAGTGATCTGGGGCACGTCTGTCACAAGCGGGGGGTTGTCGGTGTCTTGAGGCCAGAACTCGAGAATTAGGGGGCATCATGGCCGGGAACACCGAAGTGGTTGTGGTTGGGGGCGGGTATGCCGGTGTGACGGCGGCCAACCGCCTGGCCGGGCGCGGTGATGTCATCGTGACCCTGATCAACCCGCGGCCGACGTTTGTTGAGCGGATCCGCCTGCACCAGTTGGTGGCCGGGTCGGATGACGCGGTTGTCGACTATCGCGAGGTGCTGGGCGGGCGGGTCGGGCTGGTGGTCGACACGGTGGACCGGATCGATGCTGCTGGGCGCAGCGTGACCCTGGCCGGTGGTGACAAGGTCGGGTATGACTACCTGATCTATGCGGTGGGCAGCGGCAGCGCCGAGGTGACCGTGCCCGGGGCGGCCGAGCACGCGTATCCGATCGCTGGTTTGGAGGAGGCGCAGCGGCTGCGGCCGGTCCTCGACGCCGCGCCGGTTTCGGCCCCGGTCACGGTCGTCGGCGCGGGGCCGACCGGCATCGAGACCGCCGCCGAGCTGGCCGAACAGGGCCGGGCCGTTACCCTGGTCTGCGGCTCGGTGCTCGGCCCGTATCTGCACCCGAAGGGCCGGCGCTCGGCCGCCGCGCAACTCGCCAAGCTCGGCGTGACCGTGCTCGACGGGCCCGGCGCGAAGGTGACGGCGGTGAGCCGCGACGCTGTGCGGCTCGGCGACGGTCGTGAGCTGCCGAGCGCGGTGACCGTCTGGACCGCCGGGTTTAGCGTGCCGGACCTGGCCGCGCGCAGCGGGCTGAGCACCGACGCGCTCGGCCGCCTGCTCACCGACGAGACCCTGACCAGCGTGGACGATGAGCGGATCGTTGCGGCCGGTGACTCGGCTGCGCCGTCGGGTATGCCGTTCCGGATGAGCTGCCAGGCGGCCGGCCCGCTGGGCATGCACGCCGCCGGCACGGTGCTTCGCAAGATCGCGGGGGAGCGGCCCGAGCAGGTCGCGCTCGGCTTCGTCGGCCAGTGCATCAGCCTGGGGCGCCGGGCTGGCCTCGTGCAGTTCAGCGGCCGTGACGACACCGCGACGAAGTACCACGTCGGCGGTCGTGCGGCTGCGAAGATCAAGGAGCTCGTGTGCTGGGGCACGGTCAAGCAGCTGGCCATCGAGGCGCGCCGGCCGGGGGCGATCTCGATCCCGTCCTGGATGGCGGACGGCACGCGCGGGGAGCGGCTGAGGGCCGAGGAGAGGGCCGGCAGGTGAGCGACGAGACCACCGATCCGGCGACGCAGGCCTTCGTCGCCTACCGCAATCTGCTCTTCACCGTCGCCTACGAGATGTTGGGCTCGGCGGCGGACGCCGAGGACGTCCTGCAGGAGGTCTGGCTGCGCTGGGCGAATGTGGATCTTGATCGGGTCCGCGATCAGCGTGCCTACCTGGTCCGCATCACCACCCGCCAGGCGCTCAACCGGCTTCGCACCATGAAGCGCCGCAAGGAGGCGTATGTCGGGCCGTGGCTGCCCGAGCCGCTGCTCACCACGCCCGACGTGGCCGAGGACACCGAACTCGCCGAGAGCCTGTCGATGGCGTTCATGCTCGTCCTGGAGACACTCTCGCCGACCGAGCGCGCGGTGTTCGTGCTGCGTGAGGCCTTCGACGTCGGGTACGACGAGATAGCCGCCGCCGTCGGTAAGACCCCTGAGGCCGTGCGCCAGATCGCGCATCGGGCCCGGCAGCACGTGGAGGCGCGCCGCCCGCGTCAGGTGGTCTCGCCGGGCGAGACCCAGGCCGTCCTGGAGTCCTTCCAGCAGGCGTTGAATACCATGGACCTGCAAAAACTGCTCACCGTACTGGCGCCGGACGTGGTCCTTGTCGGCGACGGCGGTGGTCTGCGGCAAGCCGCGCTGCGGCCGATCATCGGTGTGGACCGGGTGATCCGCTTCTACCTGGGCAACGTCGGGCGGACCGAGGGTGTGATCACCAGCGAGCCCACTCTGGTCAACGGCAACCCTGCCCTCATGGTGCGGATCGACGGGGTGATCGACGGCGTGATGGCGGTCCGGGTCGAGGACGGCCGGATCAGCGGGCTCTACTACGTCCGCAACCCGGAGAAGCTGACCCGCGTGGAGGTCGAGACGGCGCTGACCCTGCGGTGACGAACGCGCTCCGGCGGAGCCCGACCAGCCGGAAACGAGCCTGCGCCGGGCGGCGGTAAAGGACGGTAAAGAAAGCGTAAGCGGTCGCCGGATTATTGGTCGTGGCCGGGCGAAGGGCGCCCGAATGAACCTGTGAAGGCCACGATGAGTGATGTTCAGCGGGACGTGCAGCTGGCGGTCGATCAGCTGATCGAGAGTGACGCGGAGCGGGGGCTTCAGGTCGCCGTCTACCGGCACGGCGAGCAGATCGTGGACGCGGTGGGCGGGTTCGCGGCCGAGGGGCGGCCCGTCGCCGCGGATTCACTGTTCCACGTGACCTCGACGGCCAAGGGGGTGGCTTCGACGGTGGTCCACCGGCTCGTGGCCGACGACATCCTGGAGTACGACACCCCGGTGGTCGATCTGTGGCCGGAGTACGGGGTCAACGGCAAAGAACGGACCACCGTCCGGGACGTGCTGACGCACAGCGCCGGGGTCCCGGCGGTGCCGGTCGGCACGACCCCGGAAGACCTCTGCGACTGGGACAAGATGTCCGAGCTGATCGCCGGCGCCACCCCGTGGTGGGAACCGGGGACCCGCACTGGATACCACCCGCAGACCTACGGCTACCTGGTCGGCGAGATCGTGCGCCGCGCCACCGGCCACACGATCTCCGAGGAGACGCGCCGCCGGGTCGCCGCACCGCTGGGCGTCGAGGAGGAACTCTTCTTCGCCGTTCCGCGGGAGGCTCTCGGCAGGGTGGCGCGGCACGAGCAGCCGGACGGGATGCACCTGAGCGCGGAGATGGCGGCGCAGCTGGCCGAGACGGTGCCGTTCTTCCGGGTCCTCGACAACTGGACCGCGGCGCCGCTGGGGGCTATGCCCGATGCCGACTACTGCAACCGGGTCGACGTGCTGACCGCGGAGATCCCCGCGGGGGGCGTGGCGTCGGCGCGCGCGATCGCTCGTATGTACGCCGCGTTGATGGGCCCGGTCGACGGGGTCCGGCTGTTGTCACCGCAGCGGTTGCGCGATGCCGCCTCGGTCGTGGTGAGCGGCCTGGACGCGGTGCTCGGGTTTCCCGCGAAACGAGGGCTTGGTTACGACATCGGATTCTCGGGGCCGCTGGACAGTCCGACGCTGTTCGGCATGGCCGGCAGCGGCGGCACGGCCGCCTACGCCGACCCGGAGACCGGCGTCGCGATCGCGGTCGCGAAGAACCGCGTCACGGCGGGCGACTACTCGGCCTTCACCACGATCAGTGCTGTCGTGGCGAAGAGCCTTTGAGGGGATGAACGCCGTGACCGACATGGATGAGTACGTCGCCGCCCATCTCGACGAGGGGCAGGCAGCCATAGTCCAGGCGCTCCGAGCGTTCATGGCGATCCACGCGCCCGATGCCCGCGAGGTCATCAGCCGTGGCTCGCCGGCCTGGAAGGGGCGTCAACTGATCGCCATCGTGAGCCGCAGCAAGACGCACATCACCCTCGCCTTCGCACGCGGCGCGGAGTTCTCCGACCCCGAGCGCCGGTTGGAGGGAATTGGCAAGACGACTCGGCACCTCAAGCTCAAGAACGCTGCCGATGTGGACGACGCGCTGCTGTCCGGCTACGTGCGGCAGGCCGTAGAACTCGACCTCAACGAGGCGTAGCCGCCAACCTACACATGAGCCGAGCCGGGAAGGGGCTGAGCGGACATGGGAACGGTGATTGTCTCGACGTTCATCACGCTCGACGGGGTGCAGGACGATCCACAGGACTGGTCGTTCGAGTTCTTCGGGGACGAGTACGGGCGTTACGCGCGGGACCAACTGCTCGCCGCCGACGCTGTCGTCATGGGCCGGGTCACCTACGAGGCCTTCGCCGCGACGTGGCCGGCGGTCGACGACAAGGGCTCCGCGACCGAGGGCTTCGCCGACCGGATGAACAGCATCCGCAAGTACGTCGTCACCAGCACCCTGAACCAGCTCGAGTGGACGAACGCACACGTCGTGCCGGGCGACGTCGCGGCGTTCGTGCGGGAACTCAGGAGCACCACGGACGGCGCCGTCCTGCTCTACGGATCCGGCGGGGTGGCCCGCTCGCTGGCCGCTGCGGGTCTGGTGGACGAGTTCCGGCTCTGGGTGCATCCGGTCGTGGTCGGCGGCGGCACGAACGTCTTCCGCGACTGGCTGTGGACCCGGATGACGCTGATCTCGCAGACCCAGCTCCCCCACGGCGTCGTCATTCTCTCGTACCGGCCTGAGGAAACCCGGTAATGGTGCCGGTGGCCCGATCACGGTCGGGCCGCCGGTCATTGTGGTCGTCTTATTCCCGGCGCTGGACGACCTAGGATCGTTGGCATGCGTTTTGGGGTGCTCGGACCGCTCGCGGTGTGGGACCGCAACGGCCGGCCCGTGCCGATTCCGGGCGCCAAGGTGCGGGCGTTGCTCGCCGCGCTCCTCGCGCGCGACGGGCGCCCGGTGTCCGCCGACCGCCTCGTCGAGGAGCTCTGGACGGGTCAGGTGCCCGGCAACCCGCCGGCGGCGCTCGCGGTCAAGGTGTCGCAGTTGCGCCGGGCGATCGAGGACGCGGAGCCGGGCAGTCGTGCTCTGGTCGAGTCGGGTCCGGCCGGGTTCGCGCTGCGGGCCGCCACCGTCGACGCCGCGGAGTTCGGTGCCCTGGTCGCTCGGGCCGCCAATGAGCGGACGCCGGATTCTCGCGCGGCGCTGCTCGGCGAGGCGCTGGATCTCTGGCGCGGGGACGCATATGCGGAGTACCGGGACGAGCCGTTCGTCGAGGCCGTCGTCGCACGCCTCGAGGAACAGCGGCTGACCGCGGTGGAGGACCGCGCCGAGGCCCGGCTCGCGCTCGGCGAGGCCGCCGCGGTCGCGGATTGGCTGGCGGACGTGGTGAGCCGCCATCCGCTGCGGGAGCGGGCCCGGTCCCTGCGGATGCTGGCGCTCTACCGCGCCGGCCGGCAGTCCGAGGCCCTCGACGCCTTCGCCGAGCTGCGCGCCCGCCTCGAGGACGAGTTGGGCATCGACCCCGGCCCGGACGTCGCGGCCCTGCATCGGGCGATCCTGGCGCAGGATCCGGCGCTGGACCCGCCCGAGGCCGCGGCCGCCCCGCCCAAGCCGGTCAGCAACCTCCCCGCCGCGATGGGTGAGATGTTCGGACGGGACTCCGCGCTCACCGAGCTCGCCGCCCTGGTCGGCGCCCAACGGCTGGTCTCGCTGACCGGCGTGGGCGGCGTCGGCAAGACCCGGCTGGCGCTCGAGGTGGCCCGCACCGTCCAAGGCGAGTTCCGCGACGGCGCCTGGCTCGTCGAGCTCGCCGCCGTTGACGGGGGTGTCGAGGCGGTCGCCGACGCCGTCGCGGGGGCACTGGGCATCCGGGACGCCGCGGGTGGCAACGCGACGACCGTCGACCGGCTCGCCGCCGCGCTGCGCCCCCGCCGGCTGCTGCTGGTGCTGGACAACTGCGAACACGTCATCAACGCGGCCGCCACCCTGACCGGCCGGCTGCTCGCGGCCGCGCCCGAGCTGCGGGTCCTCGCCACCAGCCGGGAACCGCTGCGCATCGCCGCCGAACTGGTCTGGCCCGTGCCGCCGCTGGACCTGCCGGCCGACGGCGGCGACCCGGGCGACGCCGCGGCGATGCGGCTGTTCCTGGCGCGAGCCGCCGCGGCGCACCGGGGCTTCGAGCTGCAGCCCGCCAACGCCGCCCTGATCGGCGATCTGTGCCGCCGGCTGGACGGGATCCCGCTGGCGCTGGAGCTTGCCGCGACCCGGCTGCGCGGGTTGGGGATCGAGCGGCTCGTGGCCGGGCTCGACGACCGATTCCGGCTGCTCTCGGTGGGCGACCGGTCAGCGCCGGCCCGCCAGCAGACGCTGAGCGCCACGATCGACTGGAGCTGGCGGCTGCTCACGGCGCCCGAGCGGATCGTGCTGCGCCGCCTCGCCGTCAACCCCGACGGCAGCAGCCTGGACACCGCGCAAGCCATCTGCGCCGCCGGCGACGTGCGGGCGGCCGACGTGCCGGACCTCCTCGCCCGCCTGGTGGACCGGTCGCTGGTGGTTCGAGTGGAGCGCGACGGTGAGCCGCCACGCTACCGGTTGCTGGAGTCCGTCACCGCGTTCTGCCTTGAGCGGCTCGACGAGGCCGGCGACCTGGACGCTACCCGCGCCCGCTGGCTGCGGTACTACGTGGCGTTCGCCACCGCCGCCGAGGCCGAGCTACGCGGACCGCTGCAGGCGCGGTGGCTGCGCGTCCTCGACGGTGAGGCGGCGAACCTGCGCGCCGCCGCCGACCAGGCGGTGACCGGCGGCCACCCCCGCAGCGCGCTCCGGCTCGTCGACGCGCTGGCCTGGTACTGGTTCCTCCGCGGGCGCCTGGGCGAGGGCCGCCGCTGGATGCGGGCCGCGCTGGCCGCCTCCGCCGGCGCACCGGAAGTCCCGGAACGGGTCCGCGTGGCGGCCTGGGAAACTGGTTTTGCGTTCCTGCTCGGCGACGTCGATGACTGGCCGATCCGGCACAAGGCCGTTCGGGAGGCCCTGGACGACCTGACCGCCGACCCCCGTCACGCCCGCGCCGCCTGGTTCCTGGCGTACGCAGAGGTCGATCTCGGGGACGTCGCCCTCACCGAGGCGTTCGTGTCCGAGCTGCTCTCCGCGTTTCGTGCCACGGACGACACCTGGGGTTCCGCGGCAACCCTCACCCTCACCGCCAAGCTGGCCTACATCCGCGGCGACACGACCCGCCTGGTCCACGACGGCGACCGTGCCGCCGGCATCTTCCGGCAGCTCGGCGATGGGTGGGGCCTGCTGCAGGCGACCGAGTGGCTCGGTGCGCACGCCAGCCTGACCGGCGAGCACGCGCTCGCCACCCGGTTGCATCGGGAAGGGCTCGAGCTGGCCCGGGAGCTGGGCTTGTGGGCGGACGTCGCCGGCCGGCTCGGATGGCTGGGCTGGCTCGCCATGGAACACGGCGACCAGGAGGCCGCCATCCGGCAGTGCACCCAGGCGCTCGCTCTCGCCCAGGAGCAGAACGCGCCGCTGACCGTGACGTTCGCGCGGATGGGACTGGCGTGGGCCGCTCGACGCGCCGGCGACCTCGACACCGCCATGCGGCATCTGCGGACGCTGTTGCGGGATGCGGCGGCCCAGTCGACCCGGGCGGGTCGTCCGCTCTACGTCCCCAGCGTGCTGGTCGAGCTCGGCCACGTGGCGCAGCACCGGGGTGACCTGGCCGCCGCCGCCGGCCAGCACCGCGAGGCGCTGAAGGCCGCTCGGGAGCTCGGCGCCGAGCGTGATGTCGCCCTCGCGCTCGCAGCCCTGGCGGGCACCGCGGCGGCCGCCGGCGAGCACCACGCAGCCGCCTCGCTGCTCGGCGCCGCGCAGCGGAGCCGGGCCTCGACGGGCAGCACTCCGGCCGTCGCGGATCAGGCCGACATCGAGCGCACCACGGCAGCCGTGCGTGCGGCGCTGGGTGATGCGTTCGACCGGGCCTTCGCGGCGGGCCGGGACCTGAACCCGGCGGCGGTGACCCGTCTGGCCAGGGTGCTGCTCGTGGACGACGACACCGTCGACTAACCGGAGCTCCCCGGCGGCCAGGACCGCCGGGAACCCGACGCCAAGAGCGCCCCATATGGTCGGCGTTGAGGGTGGTCGACACCATTCGGTCCGATTCTGGTGTGCATTTCCGCCGTCGAGATGGGCCGCTGGGCTATTGCGCGAAAAAGTCAAGGGCTGCCTGACGTAGCGCCGAGCTGGTTTACGCGGTAGAAACATTCCACCCACTTCCTTCAGGCCCTGATACAAGTGGCGGTGCGGTGAGAGCGCTCTCTGCACCGAGCCGCCCAAATCGGGCCACAAGTCCCCTGAATAGGCGGCTCCATGAGGGTCGCGACCCCGGCGGGACGAGAGAGCGCTCGCCCGTCCGGTGCGCGCCCTTCGTCGCCTGTTCAGGTCTCCTCACCGGATCCGACTCTTCGTTACGTACCGCTGCCCCCAGCAGGAAGGACGAACTGAATGACAATGCACGCCCCTGGTAGCCGGGGTCTGGCAAGCCTGCGGTCCGGTCGTCGGCAACTCGGCCGGGCGTTCACGGCCGGGCTCGTGCTGACCACCGCCATCACGACCGCGGGAGCGGCCGCCGCCGCCGCGCCGCCGCCCAGCAGCTGGGACCTCGGATCGAACGTCACCGTCTTCGACCCCAGCATGCCGGTCAGCAGCATCCAGGCGACCCTCGACGCGGCGAACGCCGCGCAGGTCGACAACGAGATGGGCACCGCGCGCCACGCCTACCTCTTCAAGCCGGGCACGTACGGCACGGCGGAGCAGCCGCTGCAGATCAAGGTCGGCTACTACACCGAGATCACCGGCCTGGGCGCGTCGCCCACCGACGTGGTCATCAACGGCAAGGTCGAGGTCTACAACCGTTGCCTGGAGAACGGGGGCACGAGCAACTGCCTCGCGCTCGTCAACTTCTGGCGGACGCTGTCCAACCTGTCCATCAACGTCAACAGCGCCGGGCAGGACGGCTGCCGCGGCTCGGCGGACTTCTGGGCGGTCTCCCAGGCCGTTTCCATGCGCCGCCTCAACATCACGGGCGCCAACCTGTCGCTGATGGACTACTGCACCGCGGGCCCGCAGTACGCCAGCGGTGGCTTCATCGCCGACTCCAAGCTGCCGTTCGTCGTCAGCGGATCGCAGCAGCAGTGGCTGACCCGCAACAGCGAGGTCGCTGGCTGGTCCAACGGCGTGTGGAACCAGGTCTTCTCCGGTGTCGTCGGCGCGCCCAGCGAGGCCGGGTTCCCCGACCCGCCGTACACGACGCTGGACACCACCCCGGTGAGCCGGGAGAAGCCGTACCTGTTCGCTGACGCCAAGGGCAACTACAACGTCCGCGTGCCGTCCGCCCAGAAGAACAGCCGCGGCATCTCGTGGGCCAACGGCCTGACGCCGGGCCGCACGGTCCCGCTGAAGGACTTCTTCGTCGCGACCCCGTCCGACTCGGTGCAGGTCATCAACAACCAGCTCGCCCGTGGCCTGAACCTGCTGCTCACCCCGGGCGTGTACGACATCGCGCGCACCATCGAGGTCAAGCGGCCCGACACGGTCGTCCTCGGCCTCGGCCACGCGACGCTCACCTCGGCCGCCGGCGCGGTCCCGCTCGAGGTCGCCGACGTCCCCGGCGTCGTCGTCGCCGGCGTCTCGTTCGACGCGGGTCCGGTCAACTCGCCGGCGCTGCTGCGGGTCGGCAAGCCGCACGGCAACCACCGGACCTCGGCGGACAACCCGACGACGCTGTCCGACGTGTACTTCCGCGTCGGCGGTCCGCACGTGGGCAAGACCGACGTCGCGCTCGAGATCAACAGCGACAACGTGCTCATCGACCACACCTGGGTGTGGCGCGCCGACCACGGCGTCGAGGGCTTCACCGACACCCAGCGGTGGAAGACCAACACCAGCCGCAACGGCGTGGTCGTCAACGGCGACAACGTCACCGCGACCGGCCTGTTCGTCGAGCACTTCCAGCAGTACGACGTCATCTGGAACGGCAACGGCGGCACGACGGTCTTCTTCCAGAACGAGCTGGCCTACGACCCGCCGACCCAGGCCGACTGGATGAACGGCAACACCAAGGGCTGGGCCGCGTACAAGGTCAGCAACTGCGTGAAGACGCACCGCCTCTACGGCGGCGGCGCCTACGTGTTCAACCAGAACAACCCGTCGATCCACACCGAGAACGGCTTCGAGGTCCCGCAGACCCCGGGCGTCCGGCTGCACCACATCATGACGGTCAACCTCAGCGCCGGCACGATCGACCACGTCGTCAACGGCGTGGGCGGCCCGGCCGACACGACCCGGGTCGGATCGCCGGTCTTCGTGACCGACTACCCGACCCCGTAACACGCCAGCACCACCGAACCACCGGCAGGGCCGCAGCCTCCGCGCTGCGGCCCTGTTCCGTTCGCGGCGCGACGCGACCGTCAGGCCACGCATCTTCACTCGGGGTGGTTGTGGCCTTTGCCTATGCGGTAGGGGGTGGTTACGCCGGAGTAGGCGAGGTGGGCCAGGAGGCCCTCGGCGGCGTGGGGCAGGTTGTGGCAGTGGTCGACCCATATGCCGGGGTTGTTGGCGATGAAGGCGATCTCGTAGGTTTCGTCGTCGGCTACCTCCAGGGAGTCTGTCCACCATGGACTGCCGGTCGCGGCTGTGCCGTTGCGGCTCAGGACCACCGCGTGGTGGCCGTGCAGGTGCATCGGGTGCGTCTCGCCGCTGCTGTTGGCGATCGTCATGCGCACGACGTCGCCGGCGCTGACCATGTACATGGGCACGTCCGGGTACAGCTTGCCGTTGACGGTCCACCACAGTCCGGGCCGCCCGTCGAGGAAGCCGAAGCGGCGCCCGATGCGGTACTCGAACCGCCGCGTCGCGGTGGCGGGGTCGAAGCCGATGGTCACCGGCGCGCCGTACGACAGCAGATCGATCGACGCCTTCGGCTCCGGCGTCACCGGGGCCACGGCGCCTTCGGGACCCACCACGAGCGCCGTTCCCGCACCGACGTCGACCCGCACGGCGCCGCCCGCGTCCGGGACCGCGAACTCCACGTCGGCCCGGCCACCGGCGGGCAGCACGACCGCGGCGGCGGTGACCGGTGGCGGCGCGTTGCGATCCCGGCCGTCGACGGCGACGAGGCGGTAGGCCGCGCCGGACACCCAGGCGCGCACGGTGCCCTGGTCGGTGTTGACCAGACGGACCCGCACCGTGCTGCCGGGGGCGGCGGCGACGCCGGTCTCACCCGGGCGGCCGGCGACGGTGCGGCGGCCGCCATAGGTGTGCACCAGCGCGAGCCGGTCGACGACGGCAGGCGCGCCGGCCGGTGGATCGACCACGAGCGCACCGAACAACCCCAGCCGCACCTGTTCGTGCGAGACCTGGTGGGAGTGGTACCAGTAGGTGCCGGCGTCCGTGGCGACGAACCGGTACACATGGGCCTGGCCCGGGGCGACCGCGTCCTGGGTCACGCCGGCCACGCCGTCCTCCGCGTTCGGCACGTCGTAGCCGTGCCAGTGCAGGGTGACACCGTCCGGCACGGACTCGTTGACCACTCGTACCTCGACCAGCTGCCCCTGCCTGGCGCGGATCTCCGGGCCCGGCGAGGCGTGGTTGAGCGTGTACCCCGCCACGCCGCGACCGTCGGGAAGGTCGATCCGCTCGGCGCGGGCCACCAGCGTGATGGACACGTCGGCGGGCCGGTCGCGCGGGCCGGTGAAGGCGGTGACCTCGGCGCCGCCGTGATGCATGGCGCTGTGGTCGGCGCGGGCACCGCCGCCGTAGTCGGGATACCCCATGTCCATGGCGGAGTAGGTGTCCGGCGTCAGACTGCCCTGCCACCACCAGCCCACCGGGCCCAGGGTGGCCAGAGCCGCCGCAATCGGCACGGCGGCTCGCCAATGCCTGCGTCTCATGTTCAGGCCGGTCGCGGCAGGACCGGCTCGACAGCACGCCGCACCCGGCGCGCGGCGACGAGCGCGGCGGCCAGCAATGCCACGGCGTTGAGGCCGTGCAGTGCGCCGACCAGCGGCGCGCTGAACGATACGAACGCCAGTGCCACCTGCAGCGCCGTCAGGCCGAAGGTGATTGCCGCCCATCTCACGCCGCCGGGAATCCTGGCGAAGAAGGACAGGATCAGCAACGTCAGCGCGATGAGCGGGATGAGCGCCATGCCGATGATGCCGTGCGCGTAGTGGCCGGGATTGGCGCCGGCGTCCTTGTCGAAGACTCCGCCTGCGTCGATGGTCTGCAGGACCGCGAACCAGGCGTAAGCGACACTGGCCGCCTGCGCCAACACCCCGGCCGCGACGAGGCAGGCGAAGACTCGGTAGGTGGATCGCATCGGTGATGTCTCCCTAGGTCTCAGGCGTGGAAGTGGCGCCGGGCCCCTGGCAGCGCGAGCAGCCCGGCGCAGGCCGCGGTCACGGCGAGGAACACCAGCGCGGCCGTCTCGCCGAACGCGATGAGCTTGAGCAGGCCGAACGCGGTCTGCGCGGCGAGCAGGACCAGCGCCGTGCGCAGCGTCCGCGGGGCGCCGCGGCCGAGGCGCAGCGCCGTGACGATGCAGGCGAGCGCCATGACGGGCGCCCAGGCGGCGGCGATGTAGTCCTTGCCGGAGAGCGGCATGATGATCGAGAAGGCGATCGTCGCGACGAGCTGGAACGCGCCGAGCGGCACCAGCAGCAGGAGCTGGGCGCCGCGGACGGCGATCGGCACCCGCCGGCGCACGGCGGTGGTCGGCTCGGCGGTGGTCGTGGTCATGGGGTACCTCCGGATTGGCTCAGGAAAACTCCGGTGTGTCGACGCCGATCGTGCGGCCGGACAGGGCCTTCGCTCATCGACCCAGGGGCGGAACCACGGCCGATCCGGTGGGCCGAGCGCGAGCTCAGCCCACGGGCTGATGACACGCCGTGCACCGCCCGCCTACCGTGGCCACGTGTCACCATGGCGGCGGTTCGCGCAGGTCGGGACCACGGACAGGGTGGTCGCGACGCTGCTGGTGGTCATCGCGCTGGCGCAGGTCCTCGTGTTCCTGCCGATCGCCCCCGCCCCGATCGGCGTGCTCGTGGCCGTCGGCTCGACCGCGCCGATCGCCTGGCGCCGCACCCACCCGGTGATCGCCGCGCTCGTCGGCTCGGCCGTGTGGCTGATTCCGACCGACGGATTCCTGCTGGTCGGTTACCTCGCCGCGCTGCTGCTGTTCTATGCGGTGACCGCCCACGTGACCGACCGGCACCTGGCGGCCGCGACGGTCCTCATCGCGACCATCTTCGGCATCGCCGGCTCAGCCGAGCAGCGGGTGGGCGTGGGGGAGTACGCCGGCGCCGTCCTCGCCGTCCTGGGCCCGGCCGCGGTCGGGGTGCTGGTGCGCCGCCAGCGCGGGCGGACCCGCCTGCTGGAGGAGCTGACCCAGCATCTGGAGCGGGAGCGCGACCGGCGCGAGCGGTCGGCGGTCGCGGACGAGCGGGCCCGCATCGCCCGCGAGCTGCACGATCTGGTCGCCCACGCGGTGAGCGTCATCGCCGTGCAGGCCGACGCTGCGGAGGCGGCGCTCGAGTACGACCCCGGGCTCGCGAAGCGGCCGATCGCGGTGATCCGCGGCTCGGCGGTCGAGGCGCTCACCGAGATGCGCCGGCTGCTCGGGGTCCTGCGCGCCGACGCCGGCGACCCGGACCGGGAGCCGTTGCCGGGGCTGGCCCAGCTGCCCGCGCTGGTGGGCCGGGCCCGCGACGGCGGCCAGGCGGTGGACCTGGCCGTGGACGGCACGCCGGTACCGCTGCCGCCGAGCCTCGACCTCTCCGCGTATCGCATCGTGCAGGAGGCGTTGACCAACGCGACCAAGCACGCGCCCGGCGCGCCGGTCTCGGTCGGCCTGCGCTGGCTGCCGGACGCGCTGCAGATCGAGGTGTGCGACCGTGGCCCCGGGGCCCGCGGCCTGCCCTCGCCCGACGCGCACGGCCTGGTCGGCATGCGTGAGCGGGTGCGCATTCACGGTGGCAACCTGCAGGCCGGCAATGCCGCGGCCGGCGGTTTCGCGGTCCGGGCGCTGCTGCCGATCGAGGCGGCATGACGCGCGTCCTCATCGCGGACGACCAGGACCTCGTCCGCTCCGGCCTGCGCTTCGTGCTCGAGGTCGCCGGCCTGGAGGTGGTCGCCGAGGCCGTGGACGGCGCCGAGGCGTTCGCGCAGGCGGAGCGCCTGCGGCCGGACGTGGCGCTGATGGACGTCCGGATGCCCGGGACCGACGGCATCGCGGCGACCCGCCGCATCGTCGAGGCCGGCCTCGACACGAGGGTCCTGATGGTGACGACCTTCGACCTGGACGAACACGTCTTCGCGGCCCTCCGGGCGGGCGCCAGCGGCTTCCTGCTCAAGGACGTCGGCCGCCAGCAGCTGGTGGAGGCGGTGCGGGTCGTGGCCGCCGGTGAGGCCCTGTTCGCCCCGACCGTGCTGCGCCGCCTGGTCAGCCATTACGTCAACCGCCCACCGGCGCCGCCGCCGTTCGCCGGCCTCGCCGACCTGACTCCCCGCGAACGCGAGATCCTTCAGCTCATCGGCCGAGGCCTGTCGAACACGGACATCGCCGCAGAGCTGGTGATCTCGATGGCCACGGTGAAGACCCATGTCCGGCACCTGTTGCAGAAGCTCGCCCTCCGCGACCGTGCCCAGGCGGTTGTGCTCGCCTACGAGACCGGCCTGGTCACCCCCGGCTCCGCCGGGAGCCGCTGAGCAGCGAGGCGCCGGACGCCGCCGGGAGCCGCTGAGCAGCGAGGCGCCGGACGCCGCCGGGAGCCGCTGAGCAGCGAGACGCTGGACGCTGCCGGGAGCCGCTGAGCAGCGGGGCGCCGGACGCCGCCGGTGGCCCGGCACGCGCGGTGTGCGGCGCGGCCCCGAAGCTCAGGCGGCCGGCGTGTGCAACGCGAGCAGCTCGCCGAGGACCTGGTCCTCGATGTCGGCGAGCGAGCGCCGCTCTCCCTCGCGGATCCACTGCGCGAACGAGATCCCGAACACCGTCATGGCCGAGTGGGCGGCCAGCGCGGCGGTGCGCTCGTCGACGCCCCGCGCCCGCAGCGCGCCCGCGATCGTCTCGGCCAGGATGGTGAGCTTGTGCGACTCGCGCTCCTGCAGGGCCGGGTGCTGGTCGATCACCGTCTGGCGGGTGCGGGAGTGGAGCCGGCGCTCGTCGGGGAAGAAGGCCGCGGCGCGGCGCAGGGCCGCGGCGACGACCTGCATCGGCGGCGCGTCGGGCGGCGCGTCGTGCACGCCGGCCAGGAACGCCTCGACCAGCTGCTGCTGGCCGTGGAAAAGCACCTCGCGCTTGTCCGGGAAGTGCCGGAAGAAGGTGCGCTCGGTCAGGCCGACCGACTGCGCGATCTCCGTGGCGGTGGTCTGCTCGTAACCGCGGGCGGCGAACAGCGCCAGGGCGGCCTTCTGCAACCGCTCCGGGGCCCCGGGTTCCCACCGCACCATGGGCTCCAGTGTAGTGATGGCAGGAACTGACATCGCGGAGTACGGTATGTCTGTCACTGACATCATCAGTCGAGGGAGCACGTCATGCGCGTATTCGTCACCGGGGCCTCCGGCTGGATCGGCTCGGCGGTCGTCGACGACCTGCTCGCCGCCGGCCACGAGGTCACCGGCCTGGCCCGGTCCGACGCGTCCGCCGCGAGCCTGGACGTCAAGGGCGCCCGGGTCCTGCGCGGGGACCTCGACGATCTCGGGTCCATCCGCGCCGGCGCGGAGGCCGCCGAGGCCGTCGTCCACCTGGCCAACAAGCACGACTGGGCCGACCTGGCCGGCTCCAACGCCGCCGAGCGGGCCGCCGTGCAGACCGTCGGCGACGCCCTCGCCGGCAGCGACCGGCCCTTCCTGGTCGCGGCCGGCCTGGCCGGCCTCAATCAGGGCCGGATCTCCACCGAGTCCGACCCGTCGCCGTTCCACGGCCCCGACTCCCCGCGGGGCGGCAGCGAGAATCTCGCGCTGGAGTTCGTCGAGCGCGGCGTGCGCAGCGTGAGCCTGCGCTTCGCCCCGACCGTGCACGGCACCGGCGACCACGGGTTCATCGCCATCCTGTCCGCGATCGCCCGCGAGAAGGGCGTGTCCGGCTACCCGGGCGACGGCGGCAACCGCTGGCCCGCCGTGCACGTGCGCGACGCCGGCCGGCTCGCCACCCTGGCCCTGGACAAGGCGCCCGCGGGCGCCCGCCTGCACGTGGTGGCCGAGGAAGGGGTGCCGACCCGCGAGATCGCGGAGGCGATCGGCCGGGCGTTCGACCTGCCCGTGGCCCCGATCGCGGCCGACGACGTCCTGGGCCACTGGGGCTGGATCGGCAGCTTCTTCGCGATGGACCTTCCCAGCTCCAGCGCCGCGACCCGGGAACTGCTCGCGTGGACGCCGACCGGCCCGACCCTGCTCGAGGACCTGGACGCGGGCGCCTACAAGTCGTAGACGGCCGGGGCCCCCAAAGCGAGGGGGCGGCTGCTTCGTGGTGGCGCTGGTAGGCTCCGTAGCCGCGTGAACGGACTGGACGTGAGCGGGCTTCGGGAAGCAGAAGGTGGCGACACGGATGGATGTGCGGTCGGCGCGGCCCATCGACGGGCGGACGATTCTGGTGACCGGTGGGGCCGGGTTCGTCGGCAGCCATCTCATTCGGCGCCTGCTGCGGGACCACCCCGGCGTGGCCGTGGTGTCGGTGGACAACTACTTCACCGGGACCATTGAGGCGCAGGTCGACGACCCGCGGGTGACCTACCTGCACGCGAGCACGGTGGAGCTCAGCAAGGTCTGGGCCAGCGAGGGGCTGCCGGCGCCGGAGTACGTGTTCCACTTCGGGGAGTACTCCCGGATCGTGCGGTCGCTCGAGGAGCTCGACCTCACGTGGGAGTTCAACCTGCGCGGGACCAAGGAGGTCGTCGACTTCGCGCACCGGCACGGGGCGAAGGTCGTCTACGCCGGGTCGAGCTCCAAGTTCGGCAACGACGGGCAGGACGAGCGGCTGAATCCGTACGCCTGGACCAAGGCGAAGAACATCGAGTATCTGGCCAACTATCGGGACTGGTACGGGCTGGACTACGTCGCCGCCTACTTCTACAACGTGTACGGCTCGGGGCACATCCGCACCGGGAAGTACGCCACGGCGATCGGGATCTTCGAGGACCACCACGAGCGCGGCGTGCCGCTGCCGGTGGTGTCGCCGGGCACCCAGACCCGCGACTTCACCCACGTCGACGACATCATCTCGGGCATCCTGCTCTGCGCCCAGCACGGCGACGGCGACGGCTACCTGCTCGGCACCGGCACCGAGTGGCAGATCCAGGACGTCGCCGAGATGTTCGGCGGGCCGATCGAGCTCATCCCGGCGCTGCCGGGGGAGCGGACCCGCGGGCGCGCCGAGGCGACCAAGGCCAAGGCGCTGGGCTGGACGGTGACCCGCAACCTGCCCGACTACGTCGCCGAGTTCAAAGAGCGGGTAGCGCAGAATCGTTAGGTGATGAGCTCTGGGGTCGTCGCCTCGCACGAGATCGTGGTCGGCCTCGGCGAGTCCTGCCGCTGGGCGGGGCTCGCCGGCGCACCGGTGGTGAACGCCGAACGCCTGGCCGACGTGCTGCTCGGCTGGGTCGGGGCGATGGACGTACGGTGGGAGGTCGTCCCCGGCTTCGGCGCCTCCGGCGAGGCGGTGCCGTTCGAGACCGAGGACGAGGTCGACGCGACCCTGCGCCTGGCCGAGTGGCACGCCCGCGGGCGGCTGCGGCGCCCCTTCGACGCCCCCGTGCCCGGGTGGGACGAGCGGATCCGGGTCGCCCTGGGCCGGGCGCTGGCCGCCGCGGCCGAGGGCGACATCCGCTACGTCGGCTTCAAGCTGATGCTGCGCTCCCTGCTCGCCGAGTGCGACTCGCCCGGCGAGTGGATGGAGTTCGTGCGCCGCTTCCACCTGCGCCCCGACGCCGAGTTCCTGGCCGACGGCAGCCCGGACGCCGCCCGCGGCCTGGAGCTGCTGGGCGGCCCGGCCCAGGGCGTCGCCGCGGCCGTGCGCCGCGAAGCCGTCCGCCAGGCCGTCCGCGGGGGGTGCACCCTCGTCGGCCAGGCCCACCTGGTGATGGCGATGTGCGCGCTGAACCACGCGCTGGAGCGGACCGGCGGGCGCCCGGCCGGCGGCGGGCCGCAGGCGCTGGCCGCCCGGGGCCTCGGCTACCCGCAGGTCAAGGGCTTCGCCGAGGAGTTGTCGTTCGAGGTCGGCGAGCCGCCGAAGCGGGACCGCACGTGGTGGCGCGGGCGGGAGGACCCGGCGTTCGCGGCCGACGTCGTGCGGACCTTCGCCGACGCCGACCGGCTCGCCGCCGACCTCGGGCAGCCGGTCGCCGGGACGACCCACCTGCTGTACGTCATCGCCGCCGACCCCGCCGCACCGGGCGCGCGGATGCTGCGCTCGCTCGGCGTCGACCCGGCCGCCCTGGCCATCGACCTCGGGCAGCAGCTGAGCGCCGGGCAGTAGGCTTGCCCGCGTGAGCGGGCGACTCCTGGCCATCAGCGACCTGCACGTCTCCTACCCCGAGAACCGGGCCCTCGTCGAGCAGATACGGCCCACCCACGACGACGACTGGCTCATCGTGGCCGGCGACGTCGCCGACCAGTTCGCCGACGTCATGTGGGCCCTGACCACGCTCGCCGGGCGGTTCGCCAAGGTGATCTGGGCGCCGGGCAACCACGACCTGTGGACCCCGCAGCACGACCCCGAGCAGGCGCGCGGGGTGGCGCGGTACGAGCTGCTGGTCGACGCCTGCCGGGCGGCCGGGATCGTCACGCCCGAGGATCCGTACCCGTTGTGGCAGAACGACATCGCGGTGGCGCCGCTGCACGTGCTGTACGACTACTCCTTCTGGCCCAAGGGTGCGACCTCGACCGAGGAGGCGCTCGCGATCGCCCACAAGGCCGGGATCGTCGGCACCGACGAGGTCCTGCTGCACCCCGACCCATACCCCGGGCGCGCCGAGTGGTGCCGGGCCCGGGTGGCCGCCACCGAGGAGCGCCTCGCCGCCCTCGACCGGCCGGCGGTGCTGGTCAACCACTTCCCGCTGGTCCGGGAGCCGACCGACGTCATGTGGTACCCCGAGTTCGCCCTCTGGTGCGGCACCACCCTGACCGCCGACTGGCCCACCCGCTTCGACACCGCCGTGGTCGTCTACGGCCACCTGCACATCCCGCGGACCACCTGGCACGCCGGCGTCCGCCACGAGGAGGTGTCGGTCGGGTACCCGCGCGAGTGGAAGAAGCGTTCGTCCCCACCGGCCCAGCTTCGGGACGTATTGCCCTGACCGTCCGAAGTGGACATCTCGTGAAGGCCGGCGCGATTGACATGAGATCGTTCCCTCGGATTCACCTGCATGTCAGGGTTGCGCTTTCGCGCGTTGGGTGATCATGGCGACGCTCGGCGTCAGTATCCGCACTGACAGCTAGGAGCACGCATATGCGCTTCAGATCTCCGTCGCGCCGCGGCGCGGTACTCGGGGCGGCAATCGCCGTGGCGATCGGTGCCGGGGTCGCCGCGCTCGCGCCGGTCGCGTTCGCCGCACCGGGGGCACCGGGCACCCGGCCGTCGTTCTGCGGCCACGACCAGCGCAAGACGCCGTTCGCGCAGTACCTGTGCGCCGAGGCCGGTGACCTGCTCGACGTCCGCATCGGCGACGTGCACCCGACGCAGCCGTCGCTGGGCTACGACGAGGTCTACTACAAGCTGGGCCGCTACACCCTGGGCAAGGACGCGATCAACAAGAAGTTCGACGACTGGTGCGAGGCCGACGGCCGAGTCGCCGCCGCGACGGCCGCACCCGCCGCGCGGCTGGACGACCCCTCCTCCTTCACGTGCCAGCTCCCGGTCGGTGCCGAGACCGCGAACAGCATCGCCGCCATGAAGACCGTGGTCATCGGCCCCGGCGGCGAGCCGTTCCTTACCGACGGGCACCACACGCTCACCTCCTTCTACGAGACCCCCGACGGCGGCGCCAACCTGCACGTCCGGCTGCGGGTGCAGGCCAACCTGAGCACCCTCACCCGCCAGGACTTCTGGGCCGAGATGCAGGCGCACAAGTGGGTGTACCTGCGTGACCCGCAGGGCAACCCGACCAAGGTGAACAAGCTGCCGACCAGCGTGGGGCTGGCCAACTTCGCCGACGACAAGTACCGCAGCCTGCTCTACTTCGGCCGCGACATCGGCTACGCGCAGAACGGGCTGCCGTTCCAGGAGTTCTACTGGGGTAGCTGGGTCCGCGACACCAAGCCGATCGATCTGGCCGGCTGGAACCCGAACGACCACGCCAGCTACCTGGCCACCGTCAAGTCCCTGACCGTGACGATGACCGCGCTGCCCAAGGCCACCGTCGTCGACAGCGGCTTCACCGCCGCCGAGCTCGGGGCGCTGGACCAGTGGAACGACGGCAAGGCCGCCAACAAGGGCGAGTTCGACAAGCTGAGCAAGCCGTACTCCGACGTCAAGCCGGGCAAGCTCGCCTACGCGCTCGAGTACAAGCGGGTGCACGGCCTGGGCTGACCGGGCTCGTAACCGCTCGGCGCCGTGCTTTGCCGGTGTGTCGCAGTGGCACGTTTTCGGGATTCGTTGTGTCTGGCGTGGTCGTACGGTTCTTCTCAACAGGGATGACGAAGATTTCGAATAAGGGGATACGGCG